>JANNJE010000390.1:0-9302 GCA_031405735.1 Armatimonadota bacterium
AGAAATTCCAATTTGTTCGCAGATTTCGCTGATAGAAATTGCTTCGTTCATGTGCCGCTCGAAGACCTCCTCTGCCGCATCCACAGCAGGATGCCTGCGGTATTTGCTGAGCGGCTCTGCGAGTATCCAAAGCAGTTGATACAGCATTGCCTTTGCTGGCAGGGCGCTTAGTTGAAGCCGACGGACGTTTCGAAGCCATTCTGTTCGCCGATGAAGGTAGGTGTCGCCTAAGTGTGAGCAAACTGGAATCGCCATGAATTGCTCGCCTGAATCGGTTGGAAGAAAGTTCGAATACATATTCATCAAATCTTCGCCATAGCGGCCCTGCTTGAAGTGCGAATTGGGCGGAAGAACGATTGCGGTCCCTGGAGAGATTTCGAATCGTCGGCCCTTGAATTCGATCCAGTCATCGTATTCGTAAACTATGATTCGCCACCATTCGCCTGTGTGCTCCCAGTCGTCTGGCTCCTTCGCCATTTCGCCATGGCTGAACATGGCTCGTGTCGGCAATCCAGAAAGGTCGAGGCGATGGTAGAGACTCATGCGATAATCTATCTACACTATTATTTGGTGCAAATAGCCTACCTAACTTCACAAGCATAATTCAAGACAGTAAATTATGCTGATTGTCATGCACTTATGGTGAGTGAATTGCACAACCATTTCGAATTTCGGTGTTATCATTCTCTTTGTAATTCAGGGCAAAAATATGAACCGCTTATCCATTCTTTCATTTTTCGTCGTCATTGGAGGGATTTCTGCCCTCCTCGCTGCAACCGCCAATTCGCAACTTGGCGCGCCAAAAGCGTACGTGAACCTTCAGCCGACAACGCCAGGAACGAGCCAATCGGGGCACTCAAATGTTTCGGGAACAAGTAGGGCTTCGCAGTTTGTGGGAAGCGGTTCTGGGCTTTCCTCCCTTAACGCTAGCGAATTGGCCACAGGAACTGTCCCCGACGCAAGGCTTTCATCAAACATTCCAAGATTGAATTCCGCACAAACATTTTCCGGAGCAAACACGTTTTCTGGCGGCATATCCGTCAGTTCCTTCGCCTTAGCTACGGGAGCTTCGGTAGGAAGGGTGCTCACGAGCGATGCAAGCGGAAACGCCTCATGGCAAGATCCTGTTGGCGGAGGCATCAACCTGCAAGCCAGCCATCCGGGAACAATGCAGACTGGGCACGGGAATATCTCAGGAGTGATGAAGGCCAATACATTCACTACTTCTACAATGGGTATTTCCAGCCCAGGGTTTTTCGGAATCGGTTCTGGGTTGACGGCACTTAACGCATCAAACATCTCTTCTGGCACTCTTGCAGATGCCAGGCTATCTGGCAACGTTGACTTACTGAACACAGTGCAGACCTACAGTGCAAGCAAGTCGTTTACCGTTGCTCCATCATTTAACGCGGCTGGTTCGCCGTTCTTTGTCGCTGGGAACACTTTGGTAGCTAACCTCAACGCTGACCTGCTCGACGGACTTAGTTCGTCCTCATTCTTACAGAGCATTCCGAATCCCCTCGTCGTCACAGGAACTAACTTAGTCCAAATCATTCGCGGTGAGAACGACCATTCGGCGGGGACTGGGGTTTATGGGCTCTCCACTGCTGCAACTGGCTCTAACAACGGAGTGAGGGGTACCAGCGAAAGTACGACTGGACGAGGGGTTTACGGCACTGCAACGGCCGCTTCCGGTGCCAACTTCGGGGGCTATTTCCAAAGCGACAGCACGAGTGGTCGAGGCATATTTGGCCGGACTACTGCTGGTACGGGATTTAACTACGGTGGAGAATTTCGAAGCGACAGTTCCGATGGAAGGGGCGTCTTCGGATGGGCCGCAGCAGCTTCCGGCGACACTTCGGGCGGTTTCTTCTGGAGCACAAGCACGAGCGGGCGAGGCGTATATGGGACTGCAACGGCAGCAAGTGGCATTACAAACGGCGTGTGGGGACAGAGTTCTAGCCCAAATGGACGGGGCGTCTTTGGCTATGCAACTGAAGCCACCGGAGACAACTTCGGCGTGTACGGCAGGAGCGACAGTACGCAGGGACAAGGCGTCTTTGGTTTTGCTCAAGCTAATAGTGGCACTAACTTTGGGGTGTATGGCTTGAGCAACAGTCCGGACGGACGCGGCGTCAACGGCAATGCCACAGCAGCAAGTGGTTTTGCATACGGCGTGCGAGGCGAAAGCGCAAGTAACTCTGGGTTTGGCGTATACGGTATAGCAACTAGTGCTGGGGGAAACACATACGGGGTCCGTGGAAGCAATACCAACACGAGTGGCTACGGTGTCTATTCCCTAGGGGACATGGGAGCAAGCGGGACCAAGCCGTTTCGAATTGATCACCCTTTCGACCCAGAAAACAGATATCTTTTGCACTACGCGGCGGAGAGCCCAATGCCTCAAAACTTCTATGTAGGCAACGTCGTGACTGACTCAAAGGGTTATGCATGGGTCGAGCTTCCTGATTACTTCGCCGAGATCAACGTGAACTTCAAATACCAGTTAACTGTTGTAGACGATGCTGATTCTGCAGGCTTCGTAATGGCAAAAGTTAGCAAGAAAATTCGAGACGGCCGATTCCAAATCAGAACAAGCTCTCCGAATGTCGAAGTTTCATGGGAGGTCAAGGCGGACCGCAACGATCTTTACGTCCAGAAGAAACAACCAAAGGATGTGGTCGAGAAAACGGGCTTGGAGCGTGGAAAGTATCAGCATCCTGACCTATATGGCATGCCGCCTGAGCGAGGGATGGATTACCGTCCAGCAACGGAAACAAGAATTGCGCCCAAGCGAAAATAGAATTCGGCATCTAGAAAGAACGGTCGGGACTTGAGGAATTGTTATAACCATTTCCCAACCGTTCGATCCCCCATCCCTCGATAAGAACGAGTCGGTCCAAACTTGCCCGAACAAAACCGAGTGCGATACAATGTCAGGGTGAATTCTCACTTGATCCGCATTTGCCTTGTGGTGGTTGCCGTTGTGCCATTTGCGTTGGGCTTTTCACAGCAAAGGCCGAAGGCCGCACCTGCTGATGATGAGTTCAGAAAGACAATTCAGCCATTTATTAAAGACTTTTGCCTCCCATGCCACACTGGCAAAGCATCCCAAGCTGGTTTCGACATGACGCTCATCAAAAAGCAAGCCGACCTGGCGAAGTACAAGAGGCAGTGGCAATCGGCGGCAGCCAGAGTCCTAGAATCCACAATGCCCCCAGTCGGGTTAATGCGACCGCCTTCGACAAAGGGAAAGGCATTTGCAGACGCGGTCTACAAGATTGTTGGAACACCGCCAGCATCAAAACCCCCGATGAAAGGAGTCTCGATTCGTAGGTTGAATCGGGCAGAATACAACAATACTATACGCGACTTGTTTCCTGGGATCGGGCTTTCTCCGGCTGACGACTTTCCTTCTGACGACGTGGGCGAAGGGTTTGACAACATCGGCTCCGTTCTCTCCATTTCACCGCTGCTGATGGAGAGATACATCGAAGCTGCGGAAACCATTGCCGAAAAAGCAATACAGTTGCCGGGTTCAAACGTCCGAGTATTTGGGCCAGAAAACATGGAGGTTTCGGGCGGAGCAAATTCGGAAGAGGTAATCGGGATGTTTGCGAACGCTTCGGCGAAGTTCGAAGTCAAAATCACAACTCCAGGATCGTACAGGTTGCGGGTAAAAGCATACGGCCAGCAGGCCGGAAAGGAATATGCAAAGATGGCCGTCGCTCTCGATGGCAAAAGAATTGCAATATTCGACGTCAAATCAATTGTCATTCCATCAAACTACGAAGTACCGATCGAGCTTGAAACTGGAAAGTTTGCCATCGAACTATCCTTTATCAACGACTATTATGCGCCGAATGATCCAAACCCTAAGCAGCGCGATAGAAACCTCTATATTCAAGGCGCCGAATTGATCGGGCCGATCGGAATTGCACCCGAACTTCCGGCGTCTCACAAGGCGATTATGATCGCTACGCCCGATCTAGCAAATCCGAATCCAGCAGCAGAAAAAATTCTCTCGACCTTTGCAAATCGGGCGTATCGCAGACCGTTAACGTCAATAGAGCTTGGGCGCCTCATGTCGCTGTTCCAAAGTGCTGCTAAAGGTGGAGAGCCATTTGAACGCGGCATTCAACTAGCAGTTACCGCAATTCTCTGCTCCCCAAATTTCCTTTTTCGCACCGAATTAGATGCCAACAACGACAGGGCTCGCCCTGTTTCTGCGATCGAGCTTGCAAGTCGCCTCAGCTATTTTCTTTGGAGCTCGACGCCAGATACGGAGCTCCTAAATCTAGCCAAATCTGGCGAACTTCTCAAAGCAGGGGTTCTCTCCGAGCAGATCAAAAGAATGACTTCAGACTCAAAATCGAAATCATTGGTCGAAAACTTTGCTTCCCAGTGGCTTCAGCTTCGCAAGTTGGAAACCGTTAGCCCCGATCCCGAGATGTTCCCAGATTTTTCAGAGTCAATGCGCACTTCCATGCGAAAGGAAACGGAAGCATATTTTGATTACCTTCTGCGAAACGCTAGACCCGTGACAGAAATCATTGACTCAAATTACGCCCTAGTAGATGAACGGCTTGCTAAACTTTACGGAATTCCGGGAGTATTGGGCAGCCAGTTTCGGAAGGTTACCCTTCCTGACAAAATGCGCGGAGGAGTGTTGACACAGGCATCGATATTGACTGTCACTTCGAATCCAAACCGAACCTCGCCGGTGAAGCGGGGTAAATACGTGCTGGAACAGATTTTAGGAGACCCTCCTCCTCCGCCACCACCTGGAGCGGGAGCCATAGAAGGCGATACCGACAAAATTCCTACGAAGACAATGAAACAGCGGTTGGCAAAACATAGGCGAGACCCAAATTGCTCGCCGTGCCATCTGAAGATGGACACCATCGGCTTTGCGTTTGAGAATTTTGACCCGATCGGAAAATGGCGGTTAAAGGATGGGGAATTTGCGGTGGATACGAGTGGAACACTCCCTGATGGAACGAAAATCCAAAATGCTCTATCATTGAAGCAAGTGCTGCTGGCACGAAAAGATGATTTTGTCCGAGCATTGGCAAAGAAACTACTGACATATGCGCTTGGCAGGGGTGTTGATGAAGGCGATAAGCCGTCTATTGAACGAATTGTAAGTGAAACAAAGTCAAAAGAGTATCGGCTGAACGCAATGATCGAAGCGGTTGCGACAAGCCCAGCGTTTTTGACGAGGAGGAGTTGAGGGGGCGCGATTTTAGATTTTAGATTGTAGATTTTTGATTTTGGATTGTGGATTGTGGATTGACCGGAATGAAGAAGCACCAACCGCAAACTGCCAACCAATAACAAATAACCAACAACTAACAACTAACAACCTAGAACTAACAACCAACTACCGAAATGAGCCAACATCTATCCCGCCGAACCATATTGAGAGGCTTAGGGACTGCGATTTCGCTACCTATGCTAGAAGGCATGTTGCCAACTTCTGCATTGGCTCAGACGCCAAAAGTTCGCATCAACCGCATGGCGTACTTGTTTGTGCCGAACGGAATGCACATGGAACATTGGACTCCATCTGAGATTGGCTCATCATTTTCCCTGCCTTCGACTTTGCAGCCTCTTGAACCTATGCGCAAGCAGTTTTCTGTGCTTTCCGGCTTGGCACAGCACAATGCTTTTGCTCTAGGAGATGGGCCAGGCGACCACGCTAGATCAACAGCGGCATGGCTAACGGGCGTTCACCCCAAGAAGACCTCCGGGGGTGATATCCGAAACGGAATTTCTGCTGACCAAGTTGCCGCACTTAAAATTGGAAAGGCAACCAAGTTCTCTTCGTTAGAACTAGGATGCGAGCGCGGTGCGCAAGCCGGAGATTGCGATTCTGGGTACAGTTGCGCTTATTCGAGTTCGATTTCGTGGCGTTCCGACACGACTCCGATGGGGAAGGAAGTCAATCCTAGACTTGTTTTCGAACGACTTTTTGGGGCGGGACCAACCGGGGAATCCGAAGCCGCAAAAATTCAGCGGGAGAAGTCTCGAAAGAGCATCCTCGATTTTGTCAGCGGCGAATCCGCCGATTTGCGAATGAAACTTGGTCTGCGCGACCAACAAAAACTAGACGAGTATTTGCAAGGAATTCGCGAAATTGAAACGCGGCTCGAAAGGTTCGAAAAAGACCATCCAGAAACTTCTCTGCCTGGTGCTGCTCGCCCGCGTGGAATCCCCTCGGATTATGGCGAGCATATTCGGATCATGGGCGACATGATGGTGCTAGCGTTTCAGGCCGACCTTACAAGAGTTTGCACTCTGATGTTTGCCAATGACGGTAGCAATCGGAGTTTTCGCTCGATCGGGATTTCGGATGGGCACCATGATGTTTCTCACCACGGAAGAGACCCTGTCAAACTAGAAAAGAAACGTCAAATTGACCACTTCCATATCGAGCAGCTTGCGTATGTGTTGAATAGAATGCAGTCCATCAAAGAAGTAGATGGCACTTTGCTGGACAATACGATGCTGGTGTATGGAGCGGGAATCAGCGACGGCGACAGGCACAATCACGACGAACTCCCGATCCTGCTTTGCGGAGGTGGTGCAGGGAAGTTGAAGCCGGGATTCCACCACCAGTTTCCCAAGAACACGCCGATGAACAACCTGTTTCTTTCGTTGCTCGATCGAATGGGCGTTCCCGTTGAATCACTTGGCGATAGTTCTGGGAAGTTGAAAGAGCTCTTCTAAGTCAGAGAAGCTTAAGAATTGGATTACTGTTCAACGGTTCACCAATCTGAATTGCACTTTGAACAACTTCGCCAGCGAATTTCGCTTCATTCATGGAATTGGCATGGATCGTCGCAATGGGCTGTCCTGTCGAGACCTGGTTGCCGGGTTCGATGGCCAGTACGACGCCGACGGAATAGTTGATCCTGCCGCCCTTCTGCTTTCTTCCACCGCCTAAATCAAGAACAGTTTGCCCGATCACGTCAGCCCGAACTTGAGACACAATGCCAGGCTCGCCCTCCCAGCAGACTTCCTGTTGGACAGTTGCCGTCGGAAGCAATTCTAAGAAGTTCGATGGATTGGCACCTTGAGCGGCAAACCATTCCATTGCTTTTTCGTATGCCCTGCCAGATTGGACTGAATCCTTAGCCATCAAAACTCCTTCATTTAACGTCGAAGCTTTTCCAACGGCATGAAAGGTGAATCCAGCCAGTTGATAACAAAGTTCTGAAAACCGATTTTCAACTTTTCCTTGTAGAATGGAGATCGCCTCTCGAACCTCTAGGGCATTGCCAACGGCATATCCGAGAGGGGAGTCCATATCTGTCATGGCGATTCGAAGATTCAGTCCACATTTGTTCGCAACAGCAAGCAATGTGTCGGCAAGTTCGCGGGCTTCTTCGATCGTTTTCATAAACCCGCCACAGCCAACCTTGAGGTCAATCACAACCGTTTCCGCCCCGCCTGCCAGTTTTTTGGAAAGGATGCTGCTGGCAATCAGTGGCACAGACTTCACAGTTCCAGTCACATCTCGAAGGGCATAAAGTGCTTTATCGGCGGGTGCGAGTTTGGGAGTTTGGCCCGTCAATGCTATGCCAATTCGCTTAGCCTGAGCGAGCATTTCGTTGGGAGAAAGATCAACTCGAAAGCCTGGAATGCTTTGCAATTTGTCAACGGTGCCGCCAGTAATTCCAAGCCCCGCGCCGGACATTTTGACCATCGTTAGCCCACAGGAGGCAAGCAACGGCAGCAGCGCGATTGTGGTCTTGTCTCCAATTCCTCCCGTGGAATGCTTGTCCACCCAAGGCTTGGGCAATGCTTCAAGACTCAACCGTTCGCCGCTTTCCGCCATCGCTACAGTTAGGAGCGCAGTTTCCTCTACAGTTAGTGGATTCAAGACCGCCGCCATCAGCCAGGCAGATAGCTGATAGTCAGGAATGCTTCCGCTTGCCGAGCCATCGGCCAAGAAGCGAAAATCGGCTTCGCTATGGATTCCGCGATCCCTTCGAGCAGCAATGATTGAAAGGATGTTCACGGTTCGGTTGTACCGTTTCTTTCCTTTGGTTTGCGGTTGGCGGTTGGCGGTTAGCGGTTGGGACATAAGGGACGAGTGCGACACAAGGGACGACATGAACTACAATCCACAATCAAAAATCGAAAATCAAAAACCCCAAAATCAAAAATCAAAAATTCTCAGCGCTAAAAACAATACGGCCCCTCAAACACTCCATCCTCTGTTATGATCGCAGAAATGAGTTCACCGGGTGTCACGTCAAAGGCAGGATTCCAAACAGGGCATCCCTCTGGAGCAATTGCAATTCCTTCAATGTGAGTCAATTCTGATGCAGCCCTTTCTTCGATGGGAATCTCCTTGCCAGATGGAATTAATGAGTCTAAAGTTGAACTCGGCGCAGCTACATAGAATGGAACCCCATGATGCTTTGCCAAGACTGCAAGAGAATAGGTCCCGATTTTATTGGCTGTGTCACCGTTCGATGCGATTCGATCGGCCCCCACAATCACGCAGTCCACCTTTCCCAATGCCATCAACGCCCCGGCGGCTCCATCCGCGATACTCAAAAACGGAATTTCTTCCTTCATCAATTCATAGGCTGTAAGTCTAAGCCCTTGCTGGCGAGGGCGGGTTTCACATGCATAAACGAACACGTCGTGCCCTTCGTAATGGAGCGAACGAATCACTCCTAGCGCAGTCCCGTGCCCGCCCGTTGCGAGCGCACCCGTATTGCAGATTGTGAGGATTTGCGAACCTGGTGGAATCACTTTCATTCCGTTTTCGCCGATAGCGAGGTTCATTTGCATGTCTTCGAGTTCGACAATTTTTGCTTCTGCAATGGCAGTTTCAAATGTCCATGGTTCGATCTTTGCCATTCGGTCCAATGCCCAAAAGAGGTTGACTGCGGTTGGGCGAGAGGCTCTTATTCCTGCGTCTGCTGTCGAGCGATCTGCATTTTTCTTCGCGGCGAGGGTCATTCCATAAGCCGCAACGATTCCAATCGCAGGTGCGCCCCGGACCGCCATGTCACGAATCGCATCTCGCGCTTGCTCCCAGGTTTCAAGTCGGAGCCACTTCTCTTCAAGCGGTAGAAGTCGCTGATCAAGAAGTAGGAGGGCATTAGGTTCTTCCCACCGAAGCGCAGACACTGTCATTGCGAAAACAGGGTACCGCGCAAAAAAGTAAGCTGGCTTACGCCCGCCGTTTGTCTGAGTGTCTGAGTCCGGATGTCTGGCACGTCGATGGCTTCGGCGAAGAGTTTGTTGCGGTCCTCGGAGAGCATGCCCAGCGCTTCGGC
>JANNJE010000391.1:0-2413 GCA_031405735.1 Armatimonadota bacterium
GCAATATAGGATAGGATATCAGGGTCAAGCCCAAATCCCTTTTTCCCCGCCAATGCTTCGCCACTGAGCTTGATTAAGACCCGGCTAAGCTTGCCCCGACTGAAAAATGGTGATCGAACCGAAACGGGTTCGGGCATCAAAGTTGCAGATTCGGCTGAGTCAGGCATAGCGCGTCAATTCGAGTTCTTTTGATGATACCAGGGGGAGGGAATTCAGATGACTTGGATAACCTAGGTGAATTGGGTGGCCCACTTTATCCACTTCATGCAATTCACTCCACCGGTGCTAAACTCTTCTTCAATGGCAATGTCTGCAGAAGCCGAAGATGCGCTCGATACCCTCTTGAAGGGAAATCAGCGATTTGCGACAGGCAACTCGATTCACAGAATTTATGGAGACGCAGAGCGTATCGAAATCGCAGAGGACCAGCGGCCATTCGCGGCGGTTGTGGCATGCGCAGATTCTCGAGTAGCACCTGAGGTCGTTTTTGACCAACCGCTCGGAGCTATTTTTTGTGCCCGTGTTCCAGGAAACGTCGCCGCCGATTCCGCGCTTTGGATGGTTGACATCGCAACAGATTTCAATATCCCGCTTCTGCTTGTTGTTGGGCACACAAACTGCCTAGCCGTTGGACAAATCGTGAAAGGCGAAGAGCGAGGAGTGGGCGGCCCACTTCGCTCGATGATCAGTTACGCCGTTTTTCAAGCTCGACGGCATAGCCCAGCAGACCTGATGCAAGCCGCATTGGAAGAAAACATTCGGCAAACCGTTGAGGAACTCCCAAAGAGATGCGCTTCGCTTCATCGAGCAGTGGTGGAAGGAAAGTGCGTCGTTCTTGGTGCGATTTATGAGATGGAGAGCGGGGAAGTACGGATGCTCAGTTAGGAAACTGGCGGCTTAGCCACCTTAAACTCTTTCCCCAACATCTCCTTCCATTTCAATTTTTGCTCGTCGGTCAAAACCGGCTCAATCTTCTTGTTGTACTTTTCCTTCAAACCCGTCATAAATTTGGCTCCAGCGGCTCGATCGTCATTGAACATTCCAGAATGCATCGCTTCCATGAATTCTTCTTGGTAGACTTTGGCAATCGCCTTGACCTGCTTTAGTTGATCATCCGTCAATCCGATCATCTTTGCAAAAACGGGCCGTTTCAACTCCTTCATTCCTTCCAATTGCAGAATGATCTCCAAAAATCGCTTGTTTTGAACTTCAGTTAGGACTTTGGCAACACTCTTGTCAATATCGTCCATGTTGAAATCGGGAGTAAACGAGATCATGATCTGGTCGCCGTCCACCTGAATCGCATCGCCAAAACTTGACTCGATCTTGCTTATCTGGTCTGCCGTAATTCCCAACTCTTTTTTGATATCTGGCATGAGCACTCGAACATAGAGCGGTTCAAAAAAACCTTCGGATTCTTGAGCTAATGCCGAGAGGCTCAGGGTTGCAAATGCAAAAAGGGACAAAGCGATTCGAGAGAGAGTTAGCTTCATGACTTGTTTCCTAAATTGGTACTCGAGGTGTTTTACGCAAGCCATAAATCCATCAGTTCCCGCCAATTTCCTCCAAAATCATCAATTGTTGAACCTGCTGAACCTGGTATTCTATCGGCTCCCATGGCATTTGTTCAGCGCACCGTTGGTTGTGGAGAATTGCGTCAATCCGATTCCGGAAAGAGCGTCGTTCTCAATGGTTGGGCGCATAAAGTGCGCGATTTGGGAGGGCTGTTCTTTGTTGACATGCGCGACCGAACCGGCCTAGTCCAAGTCATTATTGACCCAGAATTGATTGCAAAAGGGGGCGAAATCCGATCGGAAACCTGTCTCAGCATTTCAGGGACGGTTCACCAACGAAAGCCCGAAACCGTCAACCCAAAAATGCCTACGGGCGAAATTGAAATTCATTGCGCTGAGTACGAAGTGCTCTCTGCCGCAAGACCGATTCCTTTCCCCATTAGCGATGAGGATCAGATGCAGAACGTGAACGAAGAGCTGCGAGTGAAGTATCGCTACCTCGACCTGCGGCGGCCGAGCATGTACCGAAAGCTTCAGATTCGTGCATCGGCAATCCGAAAGATTCGCACGTTCCTCGACGACCGCAGTTTCTTGGAAACGGAAACGCCGATCATTACGCGATCTAGCCCCGAAGGCGCGCGCGACTATTTGGTGCCATACCGGCTGGAGCCAGGCAAATTCTACGCGCTACCGCAATCGCCGCAGCAATACAAACAGCTTCTGATGGTCGCCGGGATCGAGCGGTATTACCAGATCGCAAAGTGCTTCCGCGATGAAAGCCAGCGGGCAGATCGCCAACCCGAATTCACTCAGCTCGACCTTGAAATGTCGTTCGTCACGCAGGAAGACATTCTCAATCTCGGCGAGGAACTCGTCGTCTCGGTTTGCAATGATCTGAT
>JANNJE010000392.1:0-4761 GCA_031405735.1 Armatimonadota bacterium
CATCTAATATTAAGACGCCCCATCTTTTGGAATCCCAAAATAACAACAATTTTGAAATTGATGATCCCTTCGTGTGCTGAGTCGTTGCCGTAAATGTAAATAGCTTAACATTTGTATTTGTTTCTCTTTTGCTTGGCTCGACCTTGCTGACGATAGAGACGACTCCACCTAGGTCCTCGTTGAAAATCGGAAGTTTGTCGGATAGATCTTTGAACCAAATTTGCTCGTGCATCCTTGGGTCTACAATTTTCTTGAGGTTTACCTCGCTCCAGTCTGAAGAGAGTTGCCGCATAGCATCATCTCCTATAAGTTTCGCTGTACCGATCTCGATTCCGGGCGAATCTGCACTATTGTTAGGTTCAAAAGCAATTGCATAGACAACAAAACCAAGGTATGTGAGAAGCATCGCTCCGAGACCGAGAATTGCAAGCCGTTGGAGTCCCACGATGGTTCAAATCGTACCAGTTATTTGCTAAAGCGTAGCTCGCCTGACGACTAGTCGTTCAGCATGTTGGCTTCTTCTAAATCCATTGCCGTCGGAATTCTCACCCAAAAAGTGGAACCTTTCCCAACCTCAGAATCCACCCAAATTTTGCCCATGTGAACTCGTTCTACAAGGTGCTTGACTAGGAATAGCCCCAATCCGGTGCCATATATCTTTCGATTATCTTCGTTATCCACTCTGTGGAATCTTTCAAAGACCTTCAGCAAGTGGTCCTTGGGAATTCCCATACCTTTGTCCGTCACGCCGATCAGAAGGTCTTCACCATCAACGCGACAACTTAAGATAACGTCTCCACCATTTGGAGAGTATTTGATGGAGTTGTTCAATAAATTCGTTAGAATCTGGTCGAACTTATCTTGGTCTCCCAAAATCTTCGCTGGAAGGGGTTCTGTTACTTCAAGCTTCAAAATGTGCTTATGGGTGGATTGCTGCTGAACTTTCACAACCTTCTCTAAGATTTCTCGTGGGCTGAATTCAGCATAACTCGGCTTCAGGGACTCGCCGGATTCGATTCGGCTGGTATTCAGAAGGTCGTCAATCAACCGCCGCAATCGGTCGCATTCTGAAACAACGATGCCGAGAAATTCTTTCTGCTCTTCCGGCGCAAACATATTCGTATCCACGCCTTCGAGCAAGGTGCTTGAAAAACCTTTGATAGCTGTCAGCGGGGTTCGAAGTTCGTGAGATGCCATGGCAACAAACGCGCTCTTCATCCGCTCGATGTTCTTCATCTCGGTAATATCAACCAAGATGGAAACAACGCCTAAGTCTTTGCCCTCTTCATTTCTTACGGCTGCGGCTTGAATTTGGTATACGCGCTCTGTGCCTGCAATGTACACCGTGAGCTCTTCGTTGCCGACCTCTTCTCCGCGCATGGTGGCGGCATGGACTTCGGCAAAAACTTCCCCTTGAATGACTTCAGGGAATGGCTTTCCGAGAACTTCGGAGTTAACACCAAAGATTGCTCTGGCAGAAGAATTGATCTGGCTGATTTTCCCCTCCGCAGAAACTAGAACCAAACCCGCAGCAAGGGATTCAAAAGTTTGTAATAGTTCTTCGCGTTCTTCAATAACTTCACGATAAAGCTGCAAATTGGCGATGATGGAGCCTACGTTTCGCGCCATTCGTTCCAACAGGCGAACATCTTCGTCGTTGAAATCCTCGCCGTGACGTTTGTTGCAGGCATGAAGAACGCCAATCACGGTTTTGTCCAGAACTCGATTTTCGTCGTCACGACGCTCAATAATGAGTGGGACAGTGATTCCATTTGTGATGTGAAGCAGAACGAACGGGTCCTTCTGAGTTCTAGGATCTGTCATCACGTCGTGAAAAATTATAGGCTCGGCATCGCGAAACACTTGGCCGGAAATGCCAGTGGTTGCACGGACTCGAAACATGGCAAGGTGCTCATCATCAACTCCGTAAGCAGGCGGAATCCCTTTCAGCTCTCCGGCCTCGCGATCATAGAACATGATTACGATCTTTTCGGCTTGAAGGATCATTGCGATGCGCTGAACAAGACGACGTAGCGTTGCGTCTGCCTCATTGAGCGGCGCAACATCCATTCCCGTATCCATTTGAGAACGAACGGGCGTGTTGGCCCGAGCATCTGACGACGCTGTAGACTGTGTTTGTTGCTGTTCAAGCTCTACAATTCGTTGTAGAGCAGCCTCTAGTTTTGCTGTTAAATTCTCGCTGTCTTCCGCCAAGAGCTGTTCTCCGCTCGAAATAAAAATCACGACCTTGTGTTCTCCTTAGCTTACCTATTTGCAACCTGAGCTAGTTCGAGCCTCTATAGCGGGCTCAATATTGCATGCACTTGTTAAAATATCAATCTTTTGGTCTAAATGCATGACAAACTAGATACGTTGTTGGCATAATTCTGAAGCATGTCGGAGCAACACTTAGTTAAGATTCCGCTTTTTCCGCTTGAAACAGTCCTGTTTCCTCACGCCACGTTGCAACTACACATCTTTGAAGGCAGATACCAGCAATTGGTTCGCGATTGTGGAGAACTTTCTGGCATTTTTGGAATCGTTTTGTTGCGATCCGGTGATTTTACGAGCGATTCGGTTGAGCCATACATGGTTGGAACGGCAGTTGAGATCACACAAATGCATAGCTACCCAAATGGCCAAGTTGAAATACAGGTGCATGGCTTGCATCGGTTCAGAATTCGGAAATTCGATTATTCGCAAGCCTACTTGTCAGGCTGGATCGAAGGACTGGACGAGATTGATTTGGATCGAGAGTCTGACTACGATCAGTTGATTGAATCGGCTGAAATCGGCTTTCAGACTATCATACAGGGCCTCATCGGCCAACCCGGCCATGAAGTCCAAGTCATTTTCCCGCCAAGCGCAATTGCGCTCTCATTTGCGATTGCAAATTTGCTTCAGATCGAAAATCGAGAAAAGCAGAGGATACTTGAGATGGACAGTACAGAAGATCGGCTTCGAGAACTCATTCCAGCCATGAAACAGCAGGCGCTTGCCATTGATCTTGACAGAAATGCATTCATTGCTGAGCGATCCAGCATCGTTTACCGCGTGAGTCCGGCTGATCTTTCCGATTGGACAGGGGCGAATTGAAGCGAGTTGTACGGGTTGGTTCGGGTTTGCTGCGTTTGATGGGTCACGAGACGGCAGTATTACTCACTTGAGAGAATTAGTGGGCCACAAATCCGAACTCCCGAATAAAACGGACAACTCCGAACCAACCCTAGCTCTGCTTCGCGTTAACCGACCAGATTCGAACAACCTTGTCCAGCCCAGCGCTCGAAAGTACAGTTCCGTCTTCGCTGAAAGCAACGGTAAGAATCGGCCTTGCCGAAGCTTCCAAATTTGCTTGTCCGATGCCGTCAGTTGCATTCCAGAGGCCAACAATTCCGTCCCTGGCACCGCTTGCAAGTAGCCAGCCATTCGGGTGGAAAGCCAAAGTCTCAATCGGTTTAGTGTGTCCGGACATCACTTTTGTAAGCTGTCCATCTACTAAGTTAAATATTCGAATCGAAAGATCAACCGCTGCTACAGCAACACATTGATTGTCTGGGCTAAATGCTAGTGCCGTGACGGTCGAACGAACAGGCTGGAACGTGTAAATTTCCTTGCCAGTAGTGGCTTCACGCAACTTTACTGTAGCATCGGCTGATCCAGTTGCGAGGTACTTGCCATCAGCAGACCAAACAACCGAGGTAACTGCGCCTGTGTGATCGGATTTGGAATAAAGCGAATGTCCCGTTGACGTATCAATAAGTACGACTGACTTGTGCATCGTTCCCATTGCCAATCGGGTTCCATCAGGCGAAATCGCGGTGCAGGCCGCCCACTCGATTGCGTAGTTTCGCCAAAGGTCAGAGCCTCCGCCGGAAACTTGGCAAAAACTGACTTGAGCTTCGCTCGCTCCAGCGACAAGAACCTTGCCGCCAGGGATTGAGCGAATAGTCGAAATCAGTCCAGATTCAAGTTTGTGCCTTCGGTTCAATTCGCCTTTTTGCGCATCCCACCAAATGAGCTCGTTATCGAACGAACCTGTAATGAGTTCTCCGGTAGTAATGTCGAATGCCGAAGCATAGACGGGAGTTCTATGAAGCTCTAAGCGGTGAGACAACGATACTGAAATCGGAGCCTTTGGCTTTCGCGCCTTCTTTGCGGTTCCAACGCCGATATATGCGCCTCCAAGAACGGCATCGTACTCTTTGCGTCGTATTGGGTCAATGAGGGTCTGAAACGCCTCATTGATTTTGGCCATGCGCTCATGCGAATTCGGATCAGGATTTACATCTGGATGGAATTTGCGAGCGAGATTGCGATATGCGTTGCGCAAACTGTCAAGGTCTGCGTTTCTTTCTACACCTAAAGTTTCGTAATATGTTGTCACGGTTTTCTTGCTCTGAATTGTGGCAGGTCGAGGTCTCAAAAGTCCAGTTTTTTTGGACAATTGTGCCAAATTTCCTACCTGGTTTTTACAATCTTAGTAAAAAGCCGTCAGGAGCCGCTGCCTGAGGTATCTAACAGCAATTTTTCTGAAAAAGTTCGCAGGAAGTTGGAATCATATTAATTGAATGGGTTGTTTGGATTGGCTGAGGGATGCGGTTCAGACTTCAGAGAGTGGAGAGCGGGTTCAATTGTGGATTTTGGATTGTGGATTGGAGCGGAGAAAGGATTGAGGAGAGTGTGTACCGCCAACCAACAACCAATAACCAAGAACCTTCCGCCAACTGCCAACCAATAGCCGCCAGCCGCCAACAACCCAAT
>JANNJE010000393.1:0-1036 GCA_031405735.1 Armatimonadota bacterium
GCCATCGCCCGCTTGGATGAGATTGGTATTGCTGAGGACGACATTGTGGATGCTGCCACCCTTGAGTGCGCCACGTCGCAGCAAACATCGCCGGAAAGTCGGTTCTCCTTTTCCGAAGACTCAATGCTCCGATCATCGGCGTGATTGAAAATATGGCGGGTTTTGCGTGCCCAACTTGCGGAACGGTAAGCGAAATCTTTTCGGGAATGACTGGCGAAGAACTTGCATTGCAATACAAGATTCCGTATTTAGGAAGCATCCCGCTCGACCCTAAAGTGAGCGAAGCAGGAGATCTCGGTAAGCCCGCTCTTGTGGCGTTTCCTGACCGAATTCAAGCTGAGCGCTTCCATCAGCTTGCTGGGGCATTGGCGCAGCAGATCAGCATTCAGACCATTGTGCCAGAGCCAGTTTCTGCGGGGACGAGCGGTTAGGTTGGTCTTAGCCATTTACGGAAACTTTGAGGCTTCTTTATTGAGAAGCCGTTTCGATTTAGCAAGTAGACAAACAGTAGTCCGTAAAGAAATCCTTCAATTGGGCTTATCATAACTCCAAACAAAATCAGCCATGGTCTTGATGGCAAAGATGCCGTATTTGGTGCGATCAGAAACAATGGGGATGCAAGCAATGCTTCAAATAGTAATGGCACAAATATCCAGGAGATGCACTTCTTAAGATATTGGCGCAAACACAGCCATTGGCTGACTGGCAAAAACAGGCCGGAGATGATGTAAAGAAATCCGTAGAGCGGATAAAGCGTTGTCGGCAAGCTTGGATAACTAAAGGTACTTAACACGAAGCTAATGCTAGCCGAGAGCAATGCGGCAACGAACATGAAGATGAGCCATCTTTTCTGACTAAAGGCAATAAGTTGATTTTGGATGATTCGGCCAGAAAGAACGGCGGTGAGCACAGTCGGCACTACTCGGCTCAACAGGAGACCAACCTCGCTAAACCATTGGATCGTGCCGTGAGAACCTCTGCCGACAATGTTCTGAAGGTGAGATGCTGGTTCGTAAATGGCAGATCCAACCATTGT
>JANNJE010000394.1:0-19703 GCA_031405735.1 Armatimonadota bacterium
GTGACAGGGATGGAAGCCAGTTGCCGACTACCAGCCGTCCACTTGCTAACAACCAGCTGTCCACTTGCTAACGACCTGCCGACCACTTGCTAACGACTTGCCGACAACGCCATCCGATTCCGAGTACCATAAACGCATGAACCGACCATCAAAGAAAGAGATCAAAGAAGCAGTAGATAAACTGAAAGAGCAAAAGTCTGGTCAAGGGCCATCAATCAACAATGCCCCTAATCAACTTTCAGGGAAGAAAGGCAACCAGGGGAAGATCAGAAAGCAAGGCGTTTAGCACGCTTGAGCTGAACTAGCCTCCCATTTTCGATGGGTCGAACGGCTTACCGTCCATCAGCATATCCTGCTTTGTCCAATTCATGATGGCCATTTTCCAAACGCCGCCTTCTTTTCTGTAGGTGTTAACAGATACTCCGACGAAGGCCATAATGTGTGACTTTTTGTCAGGTCCAGTCATTGTCCCTTCCATCCTGTGGCTTTGTTTGGCGACAACGGTGTTTCCAGTTTGTTTAAAGGTTAAGAACCTCGATTTTGCTACAGTCACCTTGTTCATCATTCCAACTCCTTGCTTCATTTCGGCAACCATTTGATCGTAGGTCAAGGTTCGGCCCATTTCAATGTGCTTGTAATCCTTGGTGACCATTGGCTTGACGAGTTTCTCGAAACCGGCAATGTCCTTGTTCAAAAGGCACTTGTCAATTTTTGCCATTTGGGCTTCAAACTGCTTTTGAAGCGGGCCTGCAACTGCTGCGCAAGCAAGAAGGACGAAAGAAAACGAAAAAAGTAGGCGTTTCATACTCATAGTTTATCCCCTGTGACTATTAAAATTGCTCTCCATTAATTTGCAGTAACCGTCGTGTGCGGCAAGTGCCCGAATAGCGACTCTCTAAGTCCCTTGATTCGTGGATTGATTAACTCTGCATCGCGCTGGAAGTAAACCGGAACGAATGGTGCTTCCTGCAACACGATGTCCTCAGCTTTCCCATAAAGTTCTAGTCTCTTTGCTTCATCAGCTATCGTGTCGGCCTCGCGACATAAGGCATCATACGCTGGATTAGCATAACCAACATGGTTTTCTGGGCCATAGCTTGCTAACAAAACGCTTAAAAAGTTCTCAGCATCCAAGTAATCGGCGGCCCAACGCATGTGGAAAAACGGCATTTGGTTTGCTGAGTGCTTGTCAAGATAAGATCGCCATTCCATCGTATGAGTCTTGACTGAGATTTTGAGATTCTCGGATAGGTTGCTTGCGACTGCTTCCGCGACTGTCTGGATATCCGGGCGTTGCTCTCGGAATGTGATTTCCAGTTCGGGAAAACCTTTTCCGTCTGGAAATCCAGCTTCGGCAAGCAATTTTTTTGCTGCTGCAGGATCGTATGGTAATGCAACACTAGATTCCCTATGGCCGAAAACACCCGGCGGCACGATTCCATTGGCAATTTTGTTTACGCCGCCCAAATACTGATTCACAATCTTGTCCTTGTCAATCGCCATAGCGATCGCCCTTCGGACTCGAACATCCTTGAATTGTGGAGTCGCCGCCTGATTCAAACCAATATACCAAATTGACGGGCGATCAAAAAATTGGAGGTGGCTCTTGAACTCGTCATCGTCCTGCAATGCCGGAACGTCCTGCCTTTCGAGCATTACGAGGTCAATTTCGCCAGCCTTGTACTTGTTTAGGCGCGTAGCGGCGTCTTTGATTACCGGACGTTCGATCTTGTCAATGCCAACCGTTCCCCCATGATAATTTGCGTTTTTCGTCAATACCACGAGCTGTTCGGCAAGATACTGCTCTACGCTGAATGGCCCTGTGCCAGCCATTTGATCCGCCTTTGTAATCTCGCTATCGGCAGGCACCTTTTCCTTGTCAACAACATACGACACGATGTACGTTAGCTTGCCAAGAAAATAAGGACGAGGCTTGTCTATCGTTATTGTCAATGTGTAATCGTCAATGACTTTGAGTCCAGAAATCTCTTTTGCCGTGCCGTCAAGCTTTGCCTGAACGCCGACAATGTCTATCAAGTACGTTTTGGCTGTAGTCGAAATCAGAGGACGCTTGACCAGATCAATATCCTTAGCAGTCGGACGGACGGCTCTTTCAATAGACCATTTGAAGTCATCGGCCTTCACTTCCCTTCCGCTAAAGAATTTAGCACCCTTCTTTAAGTGAAAAGTGTAGGTTCTGCCGTCTTTGGCTAATTCCCAGGATTCAGCCAAATTTGGCGCGACTCGGCTGTTTTCGTCCCATCGAACAAGTCCTTCATAAACTTGATGCAATAAATCTATCGTGTCGCCGTCTTGAACAACAGCCGGATCCAACGAAGTCGGGTTTGTGACGATTGGATACCGAAAAATGTTCTTTGGCCCGCCAGCAGCTTGCTGGACTTCCTTTGAAAACTTTCCGGGACCGCAGGAAACCGCAAAAGCGCAAAGTACTACAACGACAAGCAAAGACCAATTCTTCATTTTTGTAGTTTACTCACAGCATCAGGTTAAGTCTTTGCTATTCGAAGCAAATTGACGATTTGCAGACAGTTTCGCCTCCGTCATTGATTCCCACAGGCGAACGAGCATGTCCAGCGTTTCACCTGCAAACTTCAACCTCTCTGGAGGCTGATCTAGCTCAGACAAAGCGCGCACGCCATAAATGACTTCGGCACGAACTTGGAATCTGTCTGAGAAGCGATTTGAAACTTCAGGTGAAATGTATCCGCCAGCCAGTGCCGAAACCCAACATGGGGACTCATCAATATCAGTACCTTCCACAGCGCATTGGTACCATTCAGGGCGAAAGCCAACGAGTGCCATTAGCTTCAGTTGCGACCATATAAGCCATACAAGCGGGTTTGAGCCGCCATCTAAAAGTGCTAATGCTGTAATGAGTAAGGAAAATTCCGCGGATGCCTCGTGCTCATGTGGCAAAGTGACGGATGCCAATTCGCACAAAGATTGGGCAGCCAAGACGCGATCATAGTCAGCACGAATGCCTGGAAAGGAAGAAACTGGCTGAACCTGAGTTACATATCGAGTTCGACCAGATGCGATTCCGAATATCGAGGCCGTGATCGGTTCGCTTGCTCCAGAAAGACGTGAAGCAGGCTTTCTCGCACCTTTTGCGACGGCATCAATTATGCCCAATTCCTGGGTCAAAATCGTCAGACGCCGGTCGCTTTCTCCAGCGTCCCGGCGTCTGAGCACGATTCCGTGTACCGTTGTTTCAGCCAGTTAGATTCCTCGTCCCATCACGATGTTCTGGAACCATTCGATCCAGATGAAGTACATACGATCAATGAGTAGAGTGAACCGCATCATGACTGTGGAACCAAATATCGCGCCGAATCCTACCATAAGCAAGTACCGCCCGAGTTTTGTCGTGCCTTGCATAAACTTGCTTTTGAGTTCAATGCCAAACAAGAAGTATGCAAGCACTGAAAGCAAGGTAATCGTTCCAATCAGGTTACCAATAGCTTGGGAAAGGTACACGTTTTGTTCAATCGTTGCTTTCAGCACAGGGTTATCTAGAGGCACCTGCGGTCGGAATCCGAAGTTTGTTGGGAACAGAGGAACCATGGACGCATTCATCTGTGGCCAATATTTTTGTATCCATACATCAAACTGTTGGCCCGACCATAGTCCGATAATGATTGCGACAGGAACCCTTCCTACCCATGCGTGTTTTCGGCTAAAGACGAAATAGCCAGCGAGCCCGATCGGCAACATAAATGCCCAGGCCCAAAATCCAGGTTCCGCAGTATTGCCGTTTTCAGCAATGCTTCCCACCATTTTGTCCCACCAAAGCGGTTTCAATGTTTCAATCCAAAGGGTAACTAGTGCCCAGCCTGCCGCCAAGCCAAGAAAGACATGCTCCCAGAAACGATAGAATTTGTTCTCTCGCCACAAAACACTGTAAAGCCCAAATGTTGCAATTACACCGAAAGTGAATTTCATTCCAACAAATGTAAACATTATGCATTCCCCTTTTTGCGAGTCAAAAGCACGCCGACATTACCGATGATGACCGCGATGATCATCAATCCAATAGTAAAGTGAAGTGTCAGGTAGTACCTCGTTCCCCTATCGAGGTTCTTCTTACCCTCCCAGTTTGGAATGTCGTCAGTGAATTTCTTCATGTAGTAGATAACTTTTCCAGATGAATCGGCATGGTTCGCACCGAATTGCATCATAGTTTCCATGTCGTAAACGCCTTTGAGACCGATTGACAAGCCTTTGAGCTGGTTCGAAGTGTAATAGTTAACTGTTTCAGGTCCCATAACACCCGTCACCAAACCTAGCATTTTCACTTTGTCGTGCAATCTCTCAAGAGCAATAGTAATGGACTTCGTTCCTGTAAGGACTATGAACGCGCTCAAATCACCAACCTTCTCGATACCTTTCATTACTGGAGACTCGAGTACTGAGCGCTCGACATTGCTTTGATCCTTGTCTTTCGAAGCTTTGAAAGCGTCTAACATACTCTCGCCAATCTCTTTACCTTTGCCTTCAGCTCCCGGGAAGAATCCAAGGCTCACATAATCTTCCCATCGCTTGTACTCGCGCTCTCCGTTCTTCACACGCTCTAAGTTGAGTTCTTTTAGCGCGTTACGAGCAACTTCTGGTGCTTGCGGGTCTGCTACGGACATGAATGCGAATTTGATGTTTTTTCTCATCAAAATTCTCATCAATGCGTCGAATTGACCTCGGCTTTCGCCCTGCGTAGATTTTGTCCAGTCAGTTTGAACGATAACTGTACTCCCTTCCGGTAGGGTCATAAGCTCCTTATAAAGTGCAGCCGAGGAATCTTCCGGGATATTGGGAATTGTCATCGTGACAAATTGCGGAACTGTTGCCAAAACTATCAGCAATAAGAACCAAACCCCTCTTGGAATGGACAACATTTTTTGGCCGAGCGATGATGTGCTCGGAGTTTCGGGCATTGCCATTAGTTTGAACCTCCTGCGCGTTCGAGGCCAAGCCATAGCCTAAGTGCCATGGCGAGTGCTCCAACACCAATTCCAAAGTCAATCGCACGCAAACCTGGAGTGCGTATTGAGCTTCCAATAAAGTCAGCAATCTCTTTTAGTCGGAAATTATTCCAAAAGCTTGCAGGATCGCCGCCTGTTACCTTTTCAATCCCAAGGTTCCAGTAAAGCGAAGCAAGCCCCAAAAGGCTCAACATAACGAGCAACGCCGAAGCCAAAAGAATCGTCGCTTCGACAGATCGTATTCGGAAGGCACGATATGCCGCCGACAGGATATAGAAAGCAATAACTGAGAACATCGCTGCATCCATGTTTTGCAGCAACCCATCAAACAAGAAGTCCTGAAACTTTTTGTAAAACGGCCAGTTGTTCGGCTCTAGTTTTGCAATAGCCTCCAGTTGGTCTGGCTTCATTGCCAGTTCTGTCAACCAGCTATTGTATCCAGCGAAAATGATCAAGACCATTGCTAGGATTAAGCATAGGCTGAATTGCCAGTCTTTCTGTTGCTTGAAAACTTTCAGAACATGAATCCTAGTTAGCGAAAATACGCCTAGCAAAAGAAGCATGGCTACAAGAATGTTGCTTAGGCTACAAGAATGTTGCTTAGGCCGCCGAAAACGTTAACTGCATCGGAAAGCCAAAACGAGAACTGCTCAATTCCAGGATTTGGAAGATCGGTTGCCTTTCGGTCTTGAGGTGTCGGCACTATCCAGAGTAGGAAGTAGAAAAGGCCGCAAACGAAAGTGAAGCCAGCAATTACATATTTGCGCCCTTGTGCTGGCATATAAAGCAATCCAACGAGAATTGCAATTCCAACTACTAGGGTTCCAATAATCCGTAGCCAGAGACCGTTTGTGTCACTTGGGGCATTGAAGAATGAAGCGTCAGTTTGCGCTAAGTAGTTCAGTCCCATTATTGGCCCCCTTCTGGTGTCTTAGGCGGCTTTTGATCTCGGGGAGTTACCAAAGGTGGCGCTGCATTTGAATTAAAGACGTGAAACATTGTGGTTTCTCTGGGTTGAACCAACCTCGGAGCTTCTAGCTTCACTTCTTTGCCTTCAGGGTCAAAGGTGACATCCGTTAATCTTGTCCGCTCGAAGCTAGTTAGGATGATTCCAAATGCAAGGGTTGCCATGATAAGCATCTTCGCCCAATCTTGACCGAGCAAGCTTCCTACCAAAACAGGCTGACGAGTTAGATATGCAGATGCAGCATAAAACTCATCGCCAATCAAAACGTAATCGCATGCGGCAATAAAAAATGGCGTTTGCGTGTTTTCGGTCGAGCTAGCAACTTGAATCGCGCCTACTGAATTCGCGGTCTCCGCAAAAATCATGGACTCTGCATAGAACTGACCGAGGAAAAACGTCGCCGCTGTCTGTTCTCGAAGGATTGTTCCCGAAACTGCAGCTGCAAACGCAAATTGTCTGTCAGAAAGAAATCGAACTGAATCTGGATCATATTTCTCAGGAATTCCTTCTTGCACATAAACATCGCGAATGATTTCCTGCGCAACAGCAAAAACTGGCGGCACAGCGGTACAAACCCGGATCGGAGTAGCGAAGCGTGCCGCAGTTCTCGTAATGTAGGCAAAGATGTTGAGAGCCTGAATTGAAATGGCGTCAAGGTCCCCCAACCCCGGCACCATTAGAATCGGTTTTCCCATTTCCGTCGAACGGCCAATGGCCTCGTCAATGGCATTTAAGCCTGCTATTCGGCGAATAAATACTTCTTTATTCTTCTTGGCTCGTGCAATGTTAAACAAAACAAAAGTCACGATAAGAAAAACAAAGACCGTACTTATCCATCCAGTGTCGTAGTACTGCATGATTCCTCCGAATCTCCGCTAGGCGGAGTATTTTTTGCTTGCTCTAGTCGCACAAGCAGCTTTTCAACGTTTTCAGGCTTGCTTGCAAGGCGACTGTAATCGTTCATAAATTCAAATCCAACAAAAGGGACGATCAAAGGAGACAAAGCGATGAACATTTGTGAAGAAACGTAGCTTAGCGGCTTGTGCATTTCTAACGCAAGTATTACCGGCATCTCCATCTTTCGCTTCTTGATTTCGGCGACTGCCTTATCCAAAAGCGATTCGGTTTCTTCCTCGGTCAGTTCTTCTCGCCAAAGATCAAACATTCTTTTCCTATCTTATTTTCGACAAAATCCAAAATTTCCTGCTTCGAATTGCCATATCGAAAGATAACTCCACGAAATTCCCCAAGTCTTGTATCCGAATCAAGAGGCGACAATTTAACCCAGTTCTCATTAATTAATGCTCGCTTAACATTTGACCATTCTATAGCAGAGACGCTGATTCCGCACCTTGCGGAGCCACCTTTTTCATCCAATACGTAAGAAATGGGTAGCCAGAATTCCGTAGTGGCACCAAGAATTGCAAAAATTGCGATCAATGGGAAGATTACGGACTGAAACATCATCCATCCAACTGTGGCGGCAATGAATGCGGTTCCAAGTACGGCGTATCTCTTCTCTGGAGCATCTTCATATAGCCTAATTGACCATCGAAGCTTGGGAGCTTCGATTTCGGTAGCTTCAATTTTTGTTGTCGCGTCGGTCATAAGCGTTTCGTGAATGCGTGCGCTCCCAAAGTTAACGCCAAGTATTGAATAGGGTGCTAACAGATTCGTTGAGGTGAATTCTTTTGATTGCTTCGCCAATCAATGGTGCCACATCAAGTACCAGCAATTTCGGTACACGTTTTTCTGACGGAACTGGAATGGTGTCAAAAGTAATGATCTTTGAAATCACGCTGTCCTGAAGCCGTTGCGCGGCGTTTCCGCTGAATACCGGATGGCTGCAGCTAACTACAACTTCTGATGCCCCTCTTTTGAGCAACGCTTCGGCACCCTGAATGATGGAACCCCCAGTATCAATCATGTCGTCAATCATTACGCATTTCCGACCTTCGACATCACCAATGATTTCGACAATATCTACTTTGTTCGGTTCTGGGCGCCTCTTTGCGATAATTGCAATTGGGGCATGGAGCATTTCTGCCAAAGCTCGCGCTCTTCCCACACCGCCGACATCTGGCGATACGACAACGATATCTTGGTCTTGATAGCCCTCTTCGAGCATGTACCTGCCTATAATTGGACCGGCATACAAGTGATCCACGGGAATGCTGAAAAACCCTTGAATTTGCTCGGCATGAAGGTCTATCCCGACAACTCGTTGAGCACCAGCAACTTGAATGAGATCAGCGATAAGCCTTGCGGTGATGGGTTCGCGCGGCTTCGTCTTCTTGTCCTGCCTTGCATATCCGAAATAGGGCATTACTACCGTAATTCGCCTTGCCGAAGCACGCCGAAACGCATCGAGCATGATGAGTAGTTCCATCAACGTGTCGTTTGCAGGTGCGCAGGTTGGCTGGATGATGAAGATGTCATTGCCACGGGCAGACTCGTCCACCATAATGCGGATTTCGCCGTCGCTGAACCGAGTGCTGGTCATCGCGCCAAGGTCAATGCTCAAATATTTTGCAACGCGAGCCGCCAAGTCATGATTTGCATTGCCAGCAAAAAGCTTCATTCCTACCGCCCATGAGCCGTCGCCGTTTGTACCGTTTAGTCTGCTTTCATTCGCTTCCGCCAATTTTGTACCCATCCTTCCCTGTTCTCCTGCCGTGACCTTCCGACACCTAAAGTGCCGTCTGGAACATCTTTTGTGATAACGCTGCCGGCCGCGATGAACGCATTCTCTCCAATCGTCACTGGAGCAACGATGGTGCTGTTCGACCCGACAAAACTGTTTGCACCGATGACCGTTTGGTGCTTGTTGTAGCCATCGTAATTGCAGGTTATGGTTCCGGCGCCGATGTTTGCTCCGCTTCCAATAGTTGCATCCCCAATGTAGGACAGGTGAGACGCCGATACAGCCCCTTCGAGTTGTGCCTTTTTGATCTCGACAAAGTTGCCGATCTTGCAATTGTCGCCTATGGTCGAGCCTGGCCGAATGTGGGCAAACGGTCCGATCTTAACGCCCGAACCAATAGTCGAGCCATTCACTCGGCTCATGTTTACAGAAGTGTTGTTCCCAATTTCAGCTTGTTCGATCAAGGCATGGGGGCCGATTTCACAACCATCGCCTACTTTCGTGCCAGCTCGAATCACCGTCATCGGATGAATGAGCGTATCTTTGCCGATCTCAACATCAAAGTCAATGTACGTAGTTTGCGGGTCTAAGATTGTGACGCCACTTTCGCAAACTTCCCGAATAATTCGATTGCGAAGCAAAGTGCTCGCCTCGGCAAGTTGCCAGCGATCATTTACGCCTTGAACGATTCCAGCTTCGTGGAAAACTCTCGTCTCAACGATTCCGCCGCCGTCATGAATGATATGAACGCAGTCGGTTAAATACATTTCGCCTTGTGCGTTGTCTCGCAAAAGCCTTGGAAGAGTCGCGAAAAGGGTTTGCGCGTTGAAGCAATACACGCCTGTATTCACTTCTCCGATTCCCTTCTGCCGGATATGAGCGTCTTTTTCTTCGACAATTTTCAGAGCTCTTCCATGGGCATCGCGAATGATTCGCCCATAGCCGGTTGGGTCGGCAGGCCGACAAGTTCCAATCGTGCATTGCGCTGTGCGAGCTTGATGATGGTGAACAAGTTGCTGCAAGCTTTCATCGTCTAGAAGTGGGATGTCTGCGGGAGCCACAACGACTGATCCAGGGAAATTTGAAAGAAGGCTGTCAGCCATGAAAACGGCATGGCCGGTTCCTAGCTGCTCCTTCTGCCAAACGTAATCATAAGAATCGCCAAGCCTTTCCTTTACCTTCTCGCCTTCGTGTCCAATCACAATCAACGGCCGCTCGATCCCAATGGATTTCATGGCTCGGCCGACAAGCTCAACCATGGGCATGCCGCAGACTTCGAAGAGGCCCTTCGGCATATCCGATTTCATTCGCGTGCCCTTCCCCGCGGCTAAGATAATTCCGGCTAAATCTGAACTCATTGGCGTTTCTTAACTTGCGCTACCATTGTGCTACTTTTGAAGTGATTCTAGCAAGGTGGTCGGGGAGATTTTGTTCGGAATTGTTCGGGTTGGTTTGGGCAAATCCCAGATTCTCCTCGCCTTGCCGGATGTTTGTGCCGGGAGGGAGAGGGGATAGAGGGGTGAGGGTCAGTTCGGCTTGGTTCGGTTTCGAACGGAAATGGCATTCAAAGTCTGTAATTCGCGCATTCCGATTTCCAATTTTCGAATTTCGAATTTCGAATACCGAACTCCAAACTTCAAACCCCGAATTCCTAATGACCGTACGCCCCCTCAGGTAAAACCTTGTCATGTCGCTAACCGTTCTCAATCATCCGCTTGCCGAGCATTTGATGGCTGGTCTGCGAAATAAAGACACTGCGCCCGAGCACTTCCGGCATTGCGCCCGGCGAATCACAACTTTGCTGGCGATTGAAGCTACTCGGGAAATGAAAGTTGCGCAGTGTTCCGTTGAAACTCCCTTGGAAACGATGAAAGGGAAAGACTTCGCGCAAGGACTTTCTGTTGTCCCTGTCTTACGGGCTGGGCTAGCTATGCTTGAACCCATTGTCGAGCTTTTTCCTGACGTTTCTGTTGGATACATTGGTTTAGAGAGAAACCATGCAACGGCAGTCGCTCATTCGTACTATGTAAAGTTGCCAAAACTTGCCGGACGATACACGCTTTGCGTTGACCCAATGCTTGCCACAGGCGGCTCGGCTTCGCAAGCGATTTCGATGCTGAAAGCTGGAAATCCTGCGGCGATTGTTATGGTGTCCGTTGTCGCCGCTCCGGATGGAGTGGCCCGGCTCGAACGTGATCATCCAGATGTTCCGATCATCATCGCCGCGCTCGATCGTGGGCTGAATGATAAGAAATACATCTTGCCAGGCTTGGGGGATTTCGGGGATCGGCTGTACGGAACGATTTAGTGCCCGGAAGGTATCCTATACCCGCTTTGGCAACGTCGCCAATTCTCATAAACCATGCGAATTCTCATTCCCATAAAGCGCGTTGTTGACCCCTACGCCAAGGTCAAGCCACTTCCTGACGGTTCAGGGATTGACACCTCAGCCATAAAATTCGAAATCAATCCTTTTGACGAGATCGCAATGGAAGAAGCGGTTCGGATTAAGGAAAAACTTCCTGATACAGAATT
This sequence comes from Armatimonadota bacterium, assembly GCA_031405735.1. Lineage (GTDB taxonomy): Bacteria > Armatimonadota > Fimbriimonadia > Fimbriimonadales > Fimbriimonadaceae > JANNJE01. Next base: position 11,144 of record JANNJE010000394.1, read on the forward strand.
GATCGCTGTTTCGATAGGAGGTGCCGAATGCGAAGAGCAACTTCGAAAAGCCCTCGCGATTGGTGCAGATTGGGCATTGCTGATAGAAACAAACGATCAACTTGATTCAGGCGTTGTCGCCCAAGAACTTGCTGCAATCGCCAAGGAATTGAAACCAGATATTATTCTCATGGGCAAGCAGGCAACAGACGGCGACAACAACCAGGCCGGACAAATGCTTGCGGCAAAACTAGATTGTCCACAAGCAACTTTTGCTTGCAAAGTTGAAGTTGGCGCTGGTTCTGTGGCTGTAACTAGAGAAACCGACCAAGGCACCGAAACTCTTGAATTGCCTACCCCTTGCGTTATTACAACGGATTTGCGATTGAACGAACCGCGATATGTCGCCCTGCCTGGAATCATCAAAGCAAGAAGCAAGAAGCTTGAAAGGCGACCTCGATCAACTAGCTTTTCAGCAAAAGTTCGAACAATATCCTATTCCCTTCCGCCGCCTCGCGCAGCAGGAAAAAGAGTCAGTTCGATTTCTGAATTGGTGGCTGAACTGAAAGGCAAAGGTGTTTTAGCTTGAGCCGGACTTTATTGATCGCTGCAAATTCAAGCGAAATCGCCCCACTTTCGGGCTTTGCTGCCAAAGTCGGATTATCGTTTGATGTCCTTCTTCTGCAGGGATCTACATCTGAAGGATTTGGAGCTGGCACGGTCTTTCAAGCAAATCTTTCTGTTTTTCCGCCCGCAGACTCGCTGGCATCCTCGATAGCACCAAAAACGAACGGATACTCTTACATCGCTGGAGCAGCGACGATGGCAGGCAAGGACGTGATTGCGCGATTAGCCGGACTCATTGACGCAGGGATGGTTTCCGACGTGGTTTCCGTTGCCTCGCCGACTCGATTTGTACGCCCCGTTGTTGCGGGCACAATTCTAGCTACAGAAGAAATTCTGACAAACCTTAACTGCTTTACAGTTCGGCTATCTTCTTTCTCGGCCAGTTCTCAAGGATCGTCATTGTCAGAATCCGTTTCGTTGGACACAACGGGAATCACCAAGCGAATTGCCGTTCACGCCGGAAATGGATCGAGGCCCGATTTGACTCAAGCTAAAGTCGTCGTTTCTGGAGGGCGCCCCCTAAGAGATGCGGCGACCTTTGAAAGACTGATCGGCGGCCTAGCGGATAAGCTTGGAGGAGCCGTAGGCGCCACCAGAGCGGCGGTGGATAGCGGAATCGCCCCTAACGAATGCCAGGTTGGCCAAACGGGGAAAATCGTTGCTCCCGACCTTTACATCGCAGCCGGAATTTCTGGATCAACGCAGCACATGGCAGGAATCAAAGACAGCAAATGCATCGTAGCGATCAACAAAGACCCTGATGCGCCTATTTTTGAATTTGCCGATTTTGGCATTGTGGCAGACCTCTTTGATGCCATTCCTGAACTTATGAATCTACTTTAAGCCCCGAAGTCAACAAAAATTTGCGAAGAAATGGACGCTAATCGAAATCAAATACGTTTAATGTACTAGGATCGAAAAAGAAGAATTTTATGAAAATACATCCGCTCTTAATGGTTGCGTGCTTGGCCGTTTCAGGAATCGCCAATTCTCAAGTTGACAATGCCCGAATTGTCGCCGTTATCAACGGCGAAGAACTGAAAGGTGCCGAGTTTTACCGTCGAATGGAGTTTCTCTCAGAAATCGGTCGTATCGTCAATAACGATTTTGTGGAGAGCACACCGGCATTTTGGACACTAGAGCGAATCATAACCGAAAAGCTCATTTTTGCCGTCGCCAGGCAAAAGTCCGTGTATCCTTCTCCAACCGAAATTCAAAGTGAGATTACAGTTAGAACAGCCGATGTTTCCGCTCTCCAGGCTTGGACTGCCAGCGGCCAAACTAAAGCTGAGCTTGAATACCAAATATTGGTTCAGCTTTGCCAGTTCAAAATAGCGACAGCAGGAATCAATGTCACCGATTTAGAAGTTGAAAAATTCTACAAAGACTATCCGAGCATGTTCACGATTCCAAAACGGCACAGATTGAGAGTCATTTCGGTCGGAGACGATGCCAAGAAAGCCCAAGTTGACATTCAACTGCAAAGCGGCAAATCGTTCATCGAAGTGGCTAAAGCGATGAGCGAAGACGTAACGAAATCTGACGGCGGCAATTTTGGCACGGTTGACATCACACGAGTAAACGAAACAATGCGCAAAGCAATCGAGGCCACCAAAGTGGGCGGCGTAACGGTTTGGCTGGATACTGGTCAACAAAAGCTGAAGTTTTTGGTGGAGGAAATCCTGCCAGCCCAAGTTCAAAAACTCGATGACAAGCTCAAGAAGTCAATTCGTCGCCGATTGATGCTGGATCGAGGCAAGGTCAAGAACGATGTGCCTAAATTGATGATTGAAGCCCGCAATGCAATGAAAATTGACATTAAATCTAAAGAACTTGCTTCAGAATACGAGAGAATCATTAAGAAATCGGCATCGCCTCCTCCAGGCACGATCAAACCGTAAAGCCACTTGCTATGGGTTCAAATGGAGCATCGGAAATTGGAAAGCTTGTCGAAATTGTGGACAGGCTTTTAGGACCGGGCGGTTGCCCTTGGGACCAAGAGCAAACTCACGAATCACTCAAAAAGCATCTTTTGGAAGAAGTTTATGAAGTCTTCGATGCGATAGATTCGGGTGACAGGGATCGGCTTTGCAACGAACTGGGCGACCTGCTCCTTCAACCCATAATGCACGCACAAATGCAATCTAAGGTCGGCGGCTTTTCGATCGAAGATGTTGCAAAGGGAATTACTGAAAAGCTAGTTCGGCGACACCCGCACGTCTTTGGCGACCTTGAAGTTGCAGACGCAAAGGAAGTACTTCAAAACTGGGATCGAATCAAACAATCGGAAAGCAATGCAGATTCTCCGCCGTCAATTTTAGATGGCGTTCCAAAAACATTGCCTTCCCTTCATCGCGCCTTTGAAGTCAGCAAACGTGCCGCAAGAGTTGGCTTCGAATGGCCGAATCAAGAAACCGTTTTCGAAAAGCTGAACGAAGAATTGTCGGAGCTGAATCATGCCCTTGAATCAAAGGATAAGGATCAAATCGAAGCTGAAATCGGCGACGTCCTGTTCACAATCGTTAATATCGCAAGATGGAACGAGATCGAGCCTGAGGAAGCATTGCGAAAAATGCTTTCCAGATTTACCATCCGCTTCAATCAGATAGAGTCCGATTCCACAAAACCGCTTCGAGAACTTTCTCCTGAAGAATGGGACGAACTATGGAAGGCAGCCAAGAACTTGGAGCCAAAATAACGGCACATAGATGTATTCCAGCCGCCATGTGCTCAACTTCTAGGGGCACTGAATCCGTGAACTTAACTTAATTCGCACCATAATGAGACCTGAATGAAAATTAAAAGCCTGCGTTGTTTCGCCATTGTTTCGATCCTATTTGTGTCGTTACAATCCTTAGCCTGGTTTGAAACCGGGCATATGGTAGTCGCCGAAATTGCACTTCGCCATTTAGAGCCTAACACGAGGAAAAGAGCCTTAGAATTTCTTCAAGTTGCTTATCTGGACACTCGAACAAACGACTTCCGAACTGCTTCGGTTTGGGCAGATGACCATAAATCTTCGGCTGATTCGCACTGGCATTACATCAATTGGTTTTTCAAGATTGATGGCAGCGACGGTACCGGCAAGCCCCGCGAAGAAAATGTCGTATGGGCAATCGAAAAATTTCGAGCCGTTCTATCAGACTCTGCCAGTACAAAGGCGCAAAAAGCGCAAGCAATGGTCTGGCTTCTCCACTTTGTTGGAGACGTTCATCAGCCAATGCACTCGGTAGCGAGAGAATCGGCAGAGCATCCAACGGGCGACCGGGGCGGCAACGAGTTTCCAATCTCTTCACCAGATTCGATAACTCCTCCAGTTCGCAATTTGCACTTTCTTTGGGATTCGGGCGGCGGATATTTTCCTCAAGTCGTCCGTCCTCTAAACGATGTTGGGCAACGTACAATAGCGCGTCTCGCAGATGAGTGCGAAAAGGCGTTTTCTTGGGAAAAAGCCCAAAAGGAACTGCACACTTCTGACTCAAATCGTTGGGCAAAGGAGAGCTTTGCACTCGCCAAAAACGAAGCCTACAAGTTGATTGAAGGCGAGGTACCAACCGATGCTTACCTCAAGAATTGCCGTGCAATTTCAATGCGAAGAGTGACTCTTGCAGGTTATCGTCTGGCGGCACTTCTTAACAAAGCACTTTAGTGTTCGATAGTCCCGGCTTTAATCGGAAACGGCGGCGAATCGTATTTAAGGTTCAGCCGTAGGTTGCTTTCATCGGACTTGCACGAAGCCCAGCCACCGCCACCTCAACCGTAGGTCATAGAACCAGATGCATTCAAGTTGCCCTTTGAATCGAACACCTCATATCCGATTGGAATCCGTTTGCCGCCTGCATAGATTGAAAGTCCGGACCGGTTTTCACCTGAGATTTCCATAGAAACTTGAACTGTGCCTTTCTTTGTCATCAATCCAGAATTGACAACTATTTCTGAGCTGATATCTAGCCGTGTTTCCTTTCCTGCCTCAACGCGGAACAACTTGATTTCTGGTCCCATCGTTGAAATGTGCCAAACCTTGCCATCCTTTGCTTTTCTGATAATTCGATAGCCTCGAACCGCGTAATTTCCCGCTTTCAGGAATCGATTTGTAGACTTTTCGTCTTCCCAAGACAACCGGAAGATCTTGCCGTCTTCACTTGCAACTAGAATTGCACCTTTAACAAAGTTCGTTCGAACCGAACCAAGTCCAGATTCAGGTTTTGAAAGGGCTAATTCAGGAATCCCTTCTTGATTTGCTTGGAAGTAGGTAATCAGGGCCTCACGGGCCCCTTTAGGCGTATCGCTTCAGGCAGTCTCCCGAACCTGGCCGAGCCAAGCCTTTTCGACATCAAATCGCAAGTCAGGCGGCACATGGCAAGAAGAACATTTCTTCTTGAACATTTCGCCTGCGTTAGCAAAATCCTGGCTCGAGGGAGCATGATGTTGGGTTTTTGGGGCTGAAAAGCCCACCAGCGCAATTCCCGCAATTCCTAAACCTGCAAATGCCAATTGAGTTCGCATCCCTAAGATTAGCACTTTAGTCAGTTCAATGTGTCTTTTGATTTGCATTACGCGACACCTGGAATCTGGTCTGATATGCAATTAGTCTACAATTCTCATAGAATTCCTAATGTTGCGATCCACATTCATTTTCATCCCTGGCGTTGGACCCACAACCGAACGCGCCCTTTGGAAGCAGGGATTTACTGATTGGACACTTTTGCGCGAGAACTTGAAGGAGGCTAAGCTAGGAACTGCAAGTATTGAAGACGCAAAGGAGTCTCTCGACACTGCCGAAAGGATGCTTAGCGAGGGGAATCACCAATATTTTGCCAAGCGGCTTGGAATCGCCGAAGCCTGGCGCGCATGGCCACACTTTAAGGATTCCATGGTCTATCTGGACATCGAAACCGACGGTGGAATGCGAGGCGAATCCGTGACGATGATCGGTCTCTACGATGGCAAGGATTTCAAGGCTCTTATCAAAGACGACAGTATCGAGGAATTCAAAGACTTAATCACGCATTACAGCATGATTGTCACGTTTTTTGGAACTGGATTCGACCTTCCGATGCTTCAAAAACGCTTTTGGGGGATGCAATTCGATCAAATTCACCTCGACCTATGCCCGACTCTCAAGAGGCTGGGCTATCGTGGCGGGCTGAAAAAGATTGAACGTCAGGTCGGAATTTCTCGTGCAGAAGAGACCGATGGCTTATCTGGAATGGACGCAATTCATTTGTGGAACCGCCATTTGCGAGGCGACGAGACCGCCTTGCCGACTTTAATCGCCTATAACCGCGAAGACGTTGTCAATCTGGAAAAGCTGGCAGAATTGGCTTATTCTAAGCTTGAAGCTACAGTTAGGGGGAGCTTAGGCGTGCTGTGCTAGGAATAACCCCTCCCTTGGGAGGAGGGGGTTAGGGGACGGAGGGTTTGCAACGAACTGGCTAAGACAAGGTTTCGTGGATAGCCTTAAAAGCGCTTTCCAAATCGTTGACCAAGTCATAAGGATCTTCAAAACCCAAATACAGTCGGATGACCCACCTCGGCTCAGGCCAATCCGATGGATGGTAATGGAGCGGAACCGAAAGACTTTCAAATCCACCCCATGAGACTCCAATTTGAAAGACATCAAGGGACTCGATAAACTTCTTCACGTCGTCCATGTCCCGGAATTTGGGCAGAAAACTCAAGAGACTGCTCGAACCGGTCATCTGCTTTTGAACCAGGTCCTTTCTGGGATGATCTGGATCGCCAACGTGAAACACTTCTTCAACCTCCGGATGATCTCTTAAGAATTCAAAAACAATTCGTCCGGCATCTCTTGCCCAATTCATTCGCATAGGTAAGGTCCTCAAGCCCCGAAGCAGCAGCCACGCTGGAAACGGCGGCAATGCTCCGCCAAAGAGCGCAGTTTCATTGGCAATAATCTTTTCCATCCGCATTTTTGTAGTGCATAGAGCACCTGCAACAACGTCGCTATGGCCGCCAAGATACTTCGTCGCACTGTGAACAACGATGTCTACTCCGAACTTCGAAGGCTGCTGGAAGATTGGCGACGAGTACGAGTTGTCTAGGATGGTTGTAATGCCCTTGTCGCGACACACTGAAGTGATTGCCTCGATATCAAGGATGCGAAAGAGGATGCTTCCGGGAGATTCTAGATAAACGCAAGTCGTCTCTGGTCGAATGGCATTCAAAAAGGATTCGGTTGTTAAACCGTCAACAAATGTTGTATTGATGCCAAATTTCGGCAGATAGTCCTTCAAGAACTGCTTTGTTGGGCCGTAGCACGTGTCGAGAGCAATGACATGCGAACCAGTCTGAACGCAACTCATAATCGCCGAGCTGATTGCCGCCATGCCAGAGGCGTAGCATTTGCAGCAGTCAGTTGCTTCAAGCATTGCTATCTTTTGTTCAACAATGTCGAGAGTTGGATTTGTAATTCTTGAATAGCAAAATGGCGGTCCGACAGTAGCCGCTTGGGACTCCCAGAGTTCATCAACCGTATCAAAAACGAACAGAGAAGTTTGTGCTATTGGGGGTGCAACTGGAGAACCTGATGGCTTTTCATCAGCAACGTGTTGAAGGAGAGTTTCGATACTTCGGCCATCTTGGTTTTGCATTCTAGGGAGGATAGCATTTGGCTCAGTGTTTAGGGTGAAGGGTATAGGGTTTTGGTTTGCGAGAAAATGCGGAGTGCGGAGTAAGGAGAGCGGTATCCGACGACAACAACCAATAACTGACAACCAACAACTAACATCCAACAACCAAGAACTTACAACCAAAGAGCAGTTTTCGGGTATATTAAATGGTCGCAACTTCCGCGAACGAATTGCTATGTTTCCTTCCCCAGATATTCTCAATAATTACGAGCACGGTAAATTTGTGCTTGCCAATCTTGCTGCAAAGCGTGCCAAGCAACTGAAAGAAGGTGCGCCCGCTTTAGTCAGCATTGACTCAAATCATCCGCTGACGATCGCCCTTGCGGAGATTGCGGCTGGAAAGATAAAGGCAATTCTTCCAGATGCCATCGAAAAGCCCACCTATGACAGCAGAGAGCTTTTGATCCAATCTGGCGAAGTCCTTCCTGCAGAATTTGGAATGCTTCTTCCGGCATTAGATGAGAGCGAGATTCCGCTCATCGAAACAATTGTTCATGGCGAAGAGGATCACGACGAACAACATGACGAGACAGCCGAACCCGTAAACCTTTCGGACCTAGTTGGCGTAGAGGAAGAAGAGGTCGTACCTGTCGTTTCAGATACCGACACTTTGAGCCTGAGCGATATTGCAGAGCAAGAAACTTCGCTCGAAGACGACAACGAAGAGTAAACGCGATCCATGCGGAATCCTTATGAGGTCCTTGGCGTATCTTCGTCGGCCTCTGCCGATGAAATTAAGTCTGCCTTTCGCAAATTAGCGCGGCAGTACCACCCTGATGTCAACCCGAACAACCCGGAAGCGGAAGAGAAGTTCAAAGAGATCGGCTCCGCGTACGGAATCCTCTCTGACGAAGAAAAGAAAGCACAATTCGATCGCTATGGACGGGTTGATGAACAGTCTGGGGGATTCCAGAGCCAGCAAGTCAACTTTGGCGATCTTTTCGATATGTTTTTCGGCAATGCAGGTGGTCAAACCAGTAGTCGTCGAGCTAATCGGGGCCGAGACGGCGAAGATATCCGAGCGGATGTAACGGTCACTTTCGAAGAAGTTGTTGCCGGAACTCAGCACTCAATCACCTACCATAAGCAAGCGAAGTGCGAATCTTGCGGTGCCACTGGCGTAGAAGGCGGCGGCAAGCCTGACCAATGTTCCAAATGCAACGGCCAAGGTGCTGTTGCCGCTGTCAGAGACACCTTTTTAGGCCAAATTCGTACCCAAACAACGTGTCCCCAATGTCGCGGAGCAGGGGTAATCATTACGAATCCTTGCAAAACGTGTCGAGGCAAAAGCACGGTTGTCA
>JANNJE010000395.1:0-1269 GCA_031405735.1 Armatimonadota bacterium
GGTTGAGATCGGAGGTTCATTCCGAATGCCCGATATCGTGAAGCAGTCTGGTTGCAGATTGATTGAAGTTGGCTGCACAAACAAGACTCGAATCTCGGATTACAAGGTTGAGGAAGATGCAGCGGCCATTCTAAGATGCCATCCAAGCAATTTCAAAGTCATTGGTTTTGTAGAAGAACCGAGCGTTGAAGAGCTTGCTGCTCATGCTCATGCAAATGGCTGGATACTGATTGACGACATCGGGAGTGGTGCCCTTGCTGGCTCCCTTCCCGACTTATTGCTGGACGAACCAGTAGTTCAACGTTCCTTAAGTGCTGGAGCAGACTTGGTGCTGAGCAGCGGCGATAAATTGTTAGGTGGAACGCAGGCTGGAATTATTTTAGGTTCAAAGTCAGCGATTCAGGCGATTCGGAAGCACCCGTTAGCGAGAGCAGTCCGGGTGGACAAATTGACTTTAGCTGGGCTGGAAGCAACGCTGAGGCTGCACACGCAAGGCAAATCAGGTGAAATCCCGACCCTCTGGGCAATCCAAAGGCCGATTGCAGAAGTTAAGCGGGCTGCACTTAGAATTCGAAAAGCAATCGGAGCAACCGCGTTTCTAGAAGCCGGATTCACGGAAATCGGTGGCGGATCAGCGCCTGGAACAGGAATTCCAACTTTTCGAGTTGGAATTCGATCCCAAAATGCTGAGGAGTTTGCCAGAAAACTTCGTATGTCATTTCCGGCGGTTCTGGGCCGAATTGAGCGTGACATCGTTTGGATTGACCCCCGCACTATGGATGAACAAGATACTCGTGACGCCGTAAAAGTCCTCAGGTCAATCGATATATGATTAGTTTGACGGAGAGAAATCAAGTAGTTCGGAGCCTCATTCGAGACCTAAGAAGCCACAAAGAAGATGAAATTCTGTGCGCAGACCGGGTTGCTGTTTACGCGGTTGCAACAGGCGAAAAGCTTGGACTGTCAGATGAAAACCTGCTGACTCTGCGATATGCTGCTCAACTTCACAATCTGGGACCCATTGCCGTTCGGACTGAGTTGGATGCGAGTACGGAACCGACACCAGACCTTGCTTGTGGAGAAGTAAAGCTGTTTAATGCTCAAATTCGGCGAATTTTAGGTCCAATCGAGTGGCTTCAAGATGTCATCCCAATTCTATGCTGTTTCCACGACAATTTCGATTGGACTGGACCTGGAGTCTTAACACCAGCTCAAATGCCGATTGAGACCCAGATTATCGCGGTCTGCGAGGAATTTGATCGTTTGACC
>JANNJE010000396.1:0-6789 GCA_031405735.1 Armatimonadota bacterium
CGAACCAAAACTGAGATTTGCCAGTGTCGCGCCGTTCTCTAATGCAAAGCCGATACCCTTGATGACTCGCCACGAATCTGAAAAGCCGAAGTTGTCGCAGATTCGCACGATAATCAATTCAGAATCAGGAGCCAGCAAATAAATCAGACCGGCAATCATAGTGCCATGGCCAGCAATATCTTGCAATCTATGAGAGTCATACGTACCTGGCGAAAGCCGATAGTCCCATACGTTCGTTTCTCGTGGATTCATAGTTGCAGATGCAACGACTCGATTCCAGATGGCAGGCTGCAAGGGAGAGAGTCCTGTATCTAAAATAGCAACTCGAACGCTGCTTTTTCTAGTTGGCAACTCGTAATTCCAGCGAATCTGTCTTAGCATAAAAGTATTCTCGGAATAGGCACTTCCTTGGGAGAATTGAGTCTGAATATTCGTACGCTGGAGTTGCGGAACGCTTCCGCCTTTGCCATTTGTGGACTCGGTTACGGTTAGCTCGTCATCATCTTCAGCCCAGGCCGCCATGGGATTTGGCGTGGAAATTAGTTGAGCTTCTACGAGTTCCGATTGCTCTTCCGATGCTGTTCCGAACAGCGTGTAACGCCCCCCTGGTGACGAATCCAAGTACGTGATTCCTAGGGTTGCAGCAATGATGTGTGGATCAAATCCAGGATTCAGCCTCGCAATAATAGTGCTTGAAGCAAAGCTGTTACTAGCTACAAAAAGTGCAGCAAGGACGGCCAGGGATCGTTTGGCTTGTTTTGATTTCACGCAGAGAATCCTCCGTACAGAATGGGCGCGCCCCAATAATAGGGGTGGGCGAATTCTTTGTTTGTTTGCCGCCTCGCAATTGCGATAGCTTTTTCAATTGTGCTTCCTGTGCCTAATTCATTGTACATAACATTCATAAAAATGGCAGCAGCTTCGTCCTGCAACGGCCATTGAGTCGCAATCACGCTTTCAGCACCTCTTGCTAAAAATGCTCGAGTCATGCCGTCAATCTCGGTTCTACTTTTGCCCGATGATGCACCCGTATCACAAGCAGAGAGCACAACCGTTTTAGCCCTCAACTTAGAAGTTGCGATATCCTTTGCAAAAATCTTTCCGCCCTCCCCACAGAGTGCGCTAAACATTGGATTTGTCCGGTGCAACGACGCATGTCCAGCTACATGTAGCAAATCAAAATCTCCCGTTTCCAAACATTTTCGTGCCTCGTCAATCGTCGAACAAACCTGAGCGTTCGGATATCGGCTCAGAAATTCTCCCGCCTCACGTTCAATAAGAGGCAATGAAGGATTCGGAAAGTACCAAATTCCAATATTTTTGGCAAATTTACTAGCCACATTGCTTTGTGGAGCCATCCAGGGGCTGATGGGTATTTCAGATTCCAATAAATCCATAGATGCAAACAATTGCCAAGGGGCATGCCACAAGCAATCATCTGGGCAAATTCTCTCAATGCCGCTTCCACGAATGAACGGATCCCAAAGCACACTTTTGAGTTCTAAGACCCAGGTTTCAACTGAATTCTGTATCGCACTTCTATCAAGAAGTGGTTCCAGCATTTCGAAGCGCAGCCATCGAATCATCTTTGCAAGTGCTTCTGCTGAAATCGGAAGCCTTGTCGCAACGCCATCCTTGATTGCGTAAAACGAGTCCTTGCCTCTAGCGAAAACGAGGGAGTTGGCATCGTTCGGTTCGCGGTTACTTCGTGCGCCCGTCACCTCTAAGTCCAATTCAATCCATGCGCGACGCATCGAAATTGCAGGGGAATCACCTACAAATGTTCGCCGTGTGTTTCCTCCGGGCAAGTCGTCGTTCATGGCATCGGCAATTGCAAGCCTCAAATTGACAATTCGCTTTTGAACGCTCTTGGAAAGTCCACTGGAAAGTGATTGCGCCTCATCTAACAAAGCTTGTGAGCGAGTTTCACTAATGAGCTGAATCGCTTCGTCTACTTTGGATCTGGTACCCGAAGACAGGAGCAAATCCAGAAATTCGGACATTGCAACGTCCTTGTCTCGATAGTAAGCGACCTTTCCGCTTCTAGATGAAACAAACTCCCGTGTCCGTAAGATTGATTTGCACATTTTTCGATATGCATTTAGCCGTCGTTCTCCAGAACTCTTTTCGGCATCAAGATAAGATGCTTGCCAACTTAGGTGCTGAAAGCCGAATCGTTCAATTCGAGCTTTTGCCTTTTTTAGGGCGGCGGCTGCAAAGTTTGATTGAGAGCGCGAGGCTAGGAGAAGTGCTTCGACCTCGAACAATCGGCATCGCTGCTTTGAGAAGAATTCTGCAAGCAAATACGCTCTCTTGAATTCAACGGTCGGTTTGGATTGCAGAATTCGCAAATCGGCGAGTCCTTCCCAGATTTCGTTTCCAAATCTTGCGTAAAGTCTTTTCGCAGTCTTATAGTGAGCGATTGCCAGGCCGGGCTGGCCTAAGGATGCGTATGCTTCCCCAATTCCAAGCTCGCAATTCCCCTGGTTCATTTGAAGGGAAGCTGCGGCTGGGTTCTTCATAGCGGTATTGAATGCATCGAGTGCCTCTTCAAATAGATTCAACCTGAGGTAAGCGTCCCCCAAAAATTCTTCAACCCGAGCACGATCAAAATCTGAAAGTGGCTCTTCGCGGATTGTCAAGAGTAGTGTTCGAGCGTCGTCTGCGCGTCCCATTCTCAAAAGGCAGTGAGCCTCGTTCACTCTGGCGAGCGCGGCGTAGGATAGCTGGCCTAATTCGTCAAACAGCTGAGCAGCTGTCTGCGCGGTTTCAGAGCATTGCATAGTCGTCGAAGTAAAAAGGTAGCACGTCGAAAGACCAAGTTCTACCGATGCCTTTGCGAATTCGTTTGCGCTGTTTTCAAGCAGGCCCTTCGCAGCAACGAGCCATTTGCGAGCTTTTGCATACTCATCGTGCCAAAGGAGTGCATTGCTGGCATTGATGCAAACTTTGCCGACCGATTCCCAATCGCCAAGAAGAAGCAACTGCTTGGAAGCTCTCTTTGCGAGTGAAACAGCCCGATCCACTTCTCCTGCACGCCCAAAAGCATCTATCGCGCCAATAAGGCACTGCCACCGCTGAAGGTCGTCAGGTGCAGCTTTGGAAGCTGCGATTGTCGCTTCTGCGGACCGAAGCCATTTGCCTGCCGTCCGTTCAAAGAGGGCACGAACCCTATGGAAATCGTACTCTTTGCCAGCACCGTCGCCAAGGTCCTCCCAAAAGCTAGCCAGCCTCTTTGCCGAAAGCGGGTTTGAACCAAGGCGAAAGACAATTTCCTGATAAAATTGACTCGAAAAGCCATCTTTTGTGCAATTATTGCGCACAAGATTTCGAGCTTCATCGTCTGGGGACGACTCGATTTTCGAGACAAGCTCAGGCAGAGTCATCCGACACCACCTTACTCAGCGAAGGCATTTCAATTTCTTCGGATAGACTCTTCATTCGCCATTCAATCGTAGCAATATCATCCAGTATTAGCTCAAAACGACCGTCTGCCTCTGATTCGACGCTAACCGCACCTGCTGATATGGTCCAGTTTCCATTAGGAAGTTTGCCCATCACGATCCAACCTAGTGCCGTGCGCTCAAAGCTCATTCGGATTTCATGTTTGGCAGTTTGAAATGTGGCTTGGAACTGGTCTGCCGCTTCGAATCGCGCTCCGACCGTCGTCAATGAAGTTCGTCCTAATCTTGCCTTGAAGATTTGAAGCGGTTTGATGGGAAGGATTGCTTTTGCTGATTCAATAGCTGAAGTTGGAGCGGACTCGGTTTGAATTGAAAATGCCTGTAAAACCGCTCGGAATTGAGAAAGCCTTTGCTTCTCGCCGGGTGAAATCTCACCCAGTTCAGTTGCGGCTCGCTGCCCTGTTGCAACGTCCACGAGTTCAATCAACCTGTCATTAGGGCGCATTTTCATGATTCAAACTGGAAGAGCAGCTTCGCTTTTGTCCTGATACATTTCAGAGAAAAAAGAATCTTTTGCTAGGATCGAACGAAGTTTGTCCAAACATCTCGCACGAGTTGGCCCGATCGAGCCCATTGGGAGCAAGAGCCGGTCTGATATGTCTTGATATGAAGTATCTTCCTCAATGTAGAGCAACGTCAGCAATTCGCGGCACTTGTCCTGCAGCCGCGCCAAACCCTCACGCAACGCCTCCCCAGTTGCAGCCAAAGCAAGCTGCTCCTCTACGTTATGATCTTCGTCTGCCAAAACAGCATCTAAGTCAGTTTCACCTAGGTTCGCCGTGGATCTCGCATATCTCGAATTCATAAGACGATAGGATTCGCGAGTTGCGGTTACCGTCAGCCACTTTGGAATAGTAGCAACAGACTCGATGCGATCCAAATTTCGAAACAGAGCTAAGAAAGTAGTCTGAAAAACATCTCCAGCGTCTTCTTCCGAGAGCCGCATCCTTCGAGGCACCGAATAGACCAAGTTCTGGAACTGGTCCACGAGCTCGCTCCATGCCCTGCCATCGCCCGCAATGCACTTTCTCACAAGCGATTCCAAGTCGTTTGAAGCAAGCATATTTAAATGAGTGTATCACAGCGGATTTTCGTTCACTCGTTTAAGCATGTGAATCTACTAGGGTTCACTGAAAGGAGCAAACAATTATGTTGAATCGAAAAGCTATCGCATCTTTTATCGCAGTCGGAATTGCTGCGGTCCTCGTCGCACAAACCGGAGTCTTTATTTGGGAAGCCCGAATGAGCAATGGCGCCGCTGGCGGAAAGGCAAAATACAAATTTGCCAACCGCACGGGCCGCCAAATTCAAGAAGAGCTTGAGTTTGAGGGGGAAGACCTCGCCCCAAATACAACCTATCAATTGACAATGGCTGGAAACCAAGTTGGAGAAGCCACAACTGACGGCTTTGGTGCTTTTGAATGGGAAGCTCGAAACCGAGGTGCCCGACGTTGGAACGCAGGTGCTGGAACGCCAGTTACGATTCAAAATGCGAATGGCATCGTGCTTTCGGGAACATTGCAACCCCGATAATAGGCACCGTCTCTCTGGTGTCTCTCTCCTCATGGCCCGGTCGAAAGACCGGGCACTTTTTTGCCTAACTTAGCGATCAAAATTGATCTGTTAAGAAGAGAAAGGGCACTTCTGGGCTTTTGTATCCCATCAGATGATTCTGAAATTGGCCCGAACCGATTGGCACCTCTAGCGCTTTCGCTACAGATTCAAGGCCAGTCCAAATTGAAGGTTCATGTGAAATCCATTGTGCCTTCCTTTCTGGTTCGATAGCCTCTCGGATTGACGGCCCTTCTCGGCAGATGTATCCGCTTCCAGATTGAGTACAAATCCTCAGATTCCATTGCCAATATCTCCACCGCCTATCATCGCGGCGAAGCCTGTTGGGAGTTTGTAGCATCCAAGATTCGTACTTCCCTCGAACTTCCTCAAACGGTAAAATCGTGCCGGGAATCGTGGCGATTTCAGTCTCAATTGGAGCCTGAACGACCGTATCCAACACTTCAAATCCAAGCTTGGAGTAAACCTGTAAATTGCTTGCAAACAAATAAGCGGTCGGTTCACCGCGCCGATGTCCGTCTTCGATTACCTCCTTAATGAGTTTTTGGGCATATCCAAGATTTCTATATTTTTCGGCTGTGGCAACACCTGCAATTCCAAATGCGTTTCCGAACCCAAACTCAAGCGGAACTGTCGTGAGTATTGAGATCATTTGACCAGATTCAAACAACGCCCATTTTCTTTTCAGGTCGAAGTATGGCTCGCTATAGAAAATAGATTCGGCCCGTTCAACATCGAGCGAGAACGACTCGCAAAGCAACCTCAGGAAAATATCAGATTCCTGATTGGCGACCGGACGAATTTCGATCATGGACCACCGGGAGGCTTGGTTACAATCGGTGGTTCGGCTTCAATCACAACTCGAACATAGAACCGAGTAGGCTTTCTTAACTTTAACCCCGCGGGCAACATGAGGCGCACTTCTAGCTGCAGTGCCGACGATCTGCCATCTAATTCAACGGGAGTTGTTGAAACTGTTCCTTGGGTTCTTAGTATTTTGGGGTCACCCTGAACTTCAACTATATCGGGACGAATACTATACGAAACGACCCGAAATCCTTGCTTCGGGGCTCCCACGAACTTGGGCGCAACGAACACTTCGCGCCATGGCGCAGCAGGAGAAAGGACCGGCTTCACAATGACATTTGCAGGACTCGCAACAACACCTTGGACTGGACGGTCCGATTTATCCAGAATTTCGACCGGTACTTCCTGTTCAACACCACTTTGAGCTCTTTGCAGGTCGAGTAATACGCGAACAGTGTGAACTCGCTGAACTTGAGACTCTGGACCGATGATTTCGACAGTTGGGGGAGTCACTGAAGCGTTGCTATAGTCAGCGCTCGCTTGCGGCGAACCAGTTGTTAATAAAGCAACGGACCGTTCTAACCTCAAAACAGGCTCAGTGACAATGGTAACTCTGCGCTCCCACTCCCATTCGAATCGGGCGTATTCTCCAGGCCGAAACTTCACAGGATACGAAACTTCGCCTACTTGGCCCTCTGAAAGGTCAACCCAAGTAACAAGCGATTTTTGGATCTTTGCCGGGTCTAGGTCAGCAAGTTCTTCGGCAAGCCCTTTCATCGTAACGGAAATGGTTCGCTTAGACCTTCCCTCACTGTCAGTTGCAGAAACAAAGGCTAATTCAGGATTGTTGCGCTCGATGATGAGTGGAATCTGAAACGATTTTGTTGACTTTGCCGATTCCAGCGATTGGACATATACCCACAGGAAGGTTCCCAAACCCAATGCG
>JANNJE010000397.1:0-10829 GCA_031405735.1 Armatimonadota bacterium
AGTTATCGTTGCTGCCCCAATCGAACCTACATATTGCTCAAAGTCGCCGCCGTCTAGTCGGTAATGATAGCTTTGTTGAGCAATATGGTTGACATTGCTGCCGAGAAACCAACTCGCAACGGTTCCGGCAAATTCGCCGTCGCGAACAATGCTCACCGAAGACCCAGCATCAGTGAGACTTACAAATTGAGCGGATGCTATTGGCATTACGCCAAAACCAACCGCAAGCATCGAAACACGAATCCATAATCCTTTCAAGATAATCTCCAATTGGCATAGTTGCCAAACAACTGTAATTAGTATCCTCCAAAAATCAGTTGAATTGTCCAAGAAATGACTATATCTGGTAATTTTGACATCCCCGCAATACTATCGTGGCTGGGCTGGTGCCATCCGTAGCGGCTTTAGCGCACCACTCTTGAGCTCAATTGAACGT
Source organism: Armatimonadota bacterium (assembly GCA_031405735.1). GTDB lineage: Bacteria > Armatimonadota > Fimbriimonadia > Fimbriimonadales > Fimbriimonadaceae > JANNJE01. Next base: position 437 of record JANNJE010000397.1, read on the forward strand.
GAAAACAGATCATAAGCCTCAGCGTTGCTAATCTGTATTTCTGAAAACTCGCCAATTGGCAATTCCTGCTGAACATATACGAGCCCGTCAATTTCTGGCGCATCCCGGTAGCTTCGTCCAATGCTCCAGCCGTCTTGAAATTGTTCGATAAGAACTCGAATTGACTTTCCCGCCCATTCTTGGTTCTTGGCAAGAGAAATGCGCTGCTGAATTCTCATCAGCTTGCCATATCGTTCATTCTTGACTTTTATTGGTATTTGCCCTGGCATATCGTAGCTCGGCGTTCCAGGTTCACGACTGAACAAAAATGCTCCAACCCGGTCGAGTTTTGCTTCTTGCAAAAATGAAACCAAGTAGTCAAATTCTTCAGTAGATTCGCCAGGAAATCCGACAATAAATGTGGATCGAATCGCGCATTCTGGCATGGCAATCCGCAACTTTTCGAACAGCTTCAGATACCTCTCGCCGTCCCAGGGCCGTTTCATCCTGCGAAGCACCTCTGCATGGGCATGCTGCAAAGGCATATCAACATACTTGCAGACCTTGTCTAGCGTTGCCATTGCCTCGATAACTTCATCCGTCATTCGATTCGGATAGAAGTAGAGAATTCGAATCCACTCGATTCCGTCAACGTCGTTCAATTCTTTTAGCAATCTCGGCAGAGTGAACTCTCGATAGATATCGAAACCGTACTGGGTCACATCTTGAGCAATTAGATTGATCTCCTTTACGCCCTGGCCCGCTAAATGCCGTGCCTCATCAATCACTCGTTCTATCCGCTTGGAAACGTGTTTCCCCCTAAAGCTTGGAATTGTGCAAAACGTGCACTGATGATCGCACCCTTCGCTCACCTTCAAATATGCGGACCAAGGGTAGCCGCTTCGGGCGCGGGTTTTGACATCAGCCCAAAGATGGTGTGGTGGCGTGTCGTCCACTTTAGGTTCGCTTCGAGCAAGTGTGTCCGACAAAATATCGCCGAAGCGAGCCATTTGACCAACCCCGACATAGTAATCCGCACCTGGAGCCAGGCGTCGCAACTCTTCGCCTAGCCGCTGAGAGAGGCATCCGGCTACGATGACCTTCTTGGCCCTTCCTGCCTTCTTTTCTCGAACCGCATCTTTGATCGCACGAATGGATTCTGCTTTTGCAGCTTCTAAAAATCCACAAGTGTTGATGACGATAACATCTGTTTTAGAAGAAGTTGAGTCTATTTCGTGTCCTCCACTACGCAAAACGCCAGCGATTTCTTCACTGTCTACATCGTTTTTTGCACAGCCGAGCGTGACGATGCGTATTTTTGAGCCAGGAGGATTCACTAATGAATTATGGCGTCTACATCAGCTTCTGGCTTTCAGCAGTCTGCCAATCTAGGATTAGCTGACGCAGGTGGGCGACGAAGTTCCGGTTCGCCTGAACCCAGTTCTGCCGTTCGCCCGATTTTCGAAGAATTTCCAATTTCATGGCGAAGACGCCTTCGAGTTTTGTAGGAACAAAACCAATTTGAATCGTCTGCGAAACTGCCAAGTCAAATGGAGATAGCCACACTTTCGCCATTAAATCATACTCCAAATTTGAAACATCGCTGGCAACGAGTTGATCGGCTGCAGGGGAATTTCGAAGATTGAACCAATCTGCGAGGTTACTAATCATTGACTCGCGTTCGTTGCTATTGACCGTAAATGGAAGACTGATGTCCCAAGAATCGCCTTCTGTTGGCGCATCAAAACCGATATCTTGACGCGATGAAGACGATGACCTTGCAGCAAGGCGCGCTGGATAAATTGCACCTCCAAGGCAAGCTCCCATGACCAGAATAGTGCTGAAAATCGCCGAAGTCGAGCTGCAATTCAGTTCCAGTCCCGGCTGGTTACCAATGATTCTCGCCGCACCTTGGATTAGAACGAAACCCAATACGGCACCGACAATCCCATACATGGACGATTCTGCTACAAATATTCCAGCTACCTGTTTTGGAGCCATTCCAAGCGAGGAAAGCGTTTTGATTTCGGACCTGCGTTCGTTCGCCGAGGCCGCAAGTGTGTTCATGACGAAGAACGCCCCGACCACAAGAGCAATCGCGATAAGACCTAGCCCTGTTCCCGTTAATTTCGGTTGGGTGGACCAACGGTAGCCGTTCGATTCAAGGATTAGGTCGGTGCTCGCGGCCAATTCCTTTGCCTGCGATTCTGTGAGTTTTCCCAAATAAAGTCTTGGCAATCCGCCGATGGCTCGCATCGTAGTTTCGTCAACGACAGCAACTTCAGAATCTGGAAATCTAAGCCAGTTTCGCTCCATGTCTGGCACACTAGGCTGGAACGGATTCACGCCGCTGAGAGGAAAATCTACGGGTAAAGATTCCTTGGAAACGAATCGTTTGCTACTCTTGAATATCTGATGTACTGGCAGGTTGCGGCCAAGCAGCACGGCTCCTTCATCAATTCTGACTCCAAGCTCCTTGGTTTTCTCTTCTGACAACTCTATGAATCGGCCTAAATCAAGCTGCTCCTTTGTGGCAGCATTGCCTTCGAAACCGAAAGAAAGAAGGGCACGGACTTCAACTTGTTTGTCACCTGCCCGAATCGTGAACGATCCTGGGCCCGCATCGTCTCCGGCGAAATGCCAGCAAACGGGTTGTAAATACAGGGATGGTGATTTATCAAGCTCGAACGGAACGTAGCCAGGTTTGCGGAGAGTTGAAAATTCGCTACCTGTTTCGCTTGGAACACTCGAAGTCACCAGAGTTGGCTTGATCGAGGAAAACGCCATGAGGCAAACGGTGACCACAGTAACAAGCATCATCGTCATCGCCGTTCGAAGTGGCCGCCGCCTCATTCCTGAAAGTGCTAAAGCAACTTCGACACCAAAGCCAGCGACTGGCTTCCCTGATTCGCCTATAACTGTTTCGTCAAATTTGCCGAACAAATAGACCATTACAAAAACGCTCAGTCCCGCCATGACGAATCCTACAAAGATGACAATCGGGCTTTGAACGATGAGAAATGCCGGGTGAAGTAGCCGCAAGGAGGCAGCAGTCAACACGAAAATGAAAGCGGTCGCCAAAATTCGCTCAAGCAGCCTTCTTCGGCCAAAAAGAAATCGCTCCATAATCAGCGAAAACGGGGCGCCGAGGGCAACGTATAGTAGTAGCCCAAGAGTTGAATCGCCACCGATTCCTCTAGCCTGGCCATAAACTCTTTGAGCCAACGGCCAAGCGGCTCGTTGCATCTCATCAGATCCTGCTGCGCTAGATGATTGCGCGATAAATGAGCGACGCGTCCAATCCTCAAAACTGCGATCAACCAGTCGAAATGGTCGGAGCGGTTCGGCAAGTTCTCGACTCCTCTCATTCAGATTCGATGCTCTCCTAAATGCAGAATCACCGAATGGGCTGGGCAATTGATCTATCCCCCGAACTTCTCCATTTCGCAAGAGCAACAGTGTCCATTTTGTGCCCTTTGGATAGAAAACTGATGCAACTGCCGCTTCATTTGCTTGCACAGGGAGAGTAATTTGAAGGCCGTTTGGAGGCGCAAAGCTCTTTTCACCCATTAGCCTCAAATCGCTGATCCGATCCGAGCTAAGCGGGTCGGTAAGATTGAAGACCGAGGACGAATTGCTGTCGAACAGGACGATCGGAGTCGAGCGAATAGCAGTCGTCATTTGTAGCGACGAGGAATAGGAAACTCCTATCGAAGCAAACTCGCCAGATGCTGCCACTATTTGTCCGCTGACAGGATCAAATTGGTGGGCACGCAGATTTGTGGTCGGCTGATTCGAATGCCAATACGACGAAACGGTCGGAATTCCTTGAAGTTTGTACTTTCCTGTTGTATCGGCAAGCTCTACAATTGCTCCTCTGACACCTGCAAGCGAGCGTTGAAGCCTTCGAACGCTGACGACCGAATTGGGGGCCGGAGTTGTCGGGAAAATTGATCTTTCAGGCTCAGATCGAACAACAGACCCCTCGATTACGCCAATTCCTCCAACCAATGACGACCTTTGGGGAGTTCGAAACTCGATTCCGGAATTGGGAATGTTGGGATCATTGGGAGCCGTCGGCTGATTTGCTGCGAATTCCAACATTCCAGCAATGGTTTTTGTCTGTTGCTGTAAGTTTTTCTTGAACAATTCTCTTTCAGCTGAAATCGGGGCAACATCCCAAGGCGATTCTGCATCGGTACGAGCATCGTCAATCGTCGCAAATGTGATCGCATTGAGCCCGGCAAGAACGAATGGTTCGGCTCCAATTGCGAGTTTCGTTCCTGCCAATGAAGCAAAGGGCTTACCATCCGATTCATTGATTCCATCTAGGCAAAGCTGGTTTCCCGACTTCAGATTCCAAGATGTCGCCATGAAATTGACTTGTTGACGTAACGCCGATGCCGATTTCCTGCAAACGTCTGTTGCTTCTGGCCGGAATTCGTAGAAGCTGCCACGACTGAACATGCCGATTCGTGCAGAACGGTTTGAAATGTCTAGTGTGAAAACCGACAGCTTGGTTTTGTCAGGTGACTGAAGCAAGTCTTCAACCCATTGCCTCTCCGCTTTTAGCCCAAGGTAATGACCGTCGGCAAATACGAATTCCATGCTTCTTCGAGGCCTGTTTCTCGCAAAATAGGCCAGCAATTCCAAGCTCGCTGAACTTGAAATTGAGTGTTCGCTTGAAGTTCCCCAGTCGGGAGCAATGCTCATTCCATCAACGGCGGAAAAGACGGCAATTCTTTCACTTGCGAGATTTGGTTCTGTTCCAGGGACGACTATGTGAATTCTCTTGGTTTGACGCTTTTCCCAATTCTGACGACACCGAATTTGGATATTGATGTCCCAAGAAGTGAGAAAGTCGATTGCCGATTCATCCTCAATCATGAATCTCGGAAGATGAGATGGAACAGACAGCAACTTTGCCTCAGCTTCAACTCTACTAACATCTTTCGGTACTAAAAAGAGCACGGCTTTAGCGCCATGTTCAAATGCCTTCGTCCACTTAGTACCGCATTCAAAGGGCATAATCGCTACGTCCCCTCGCATGCGACCACTATCAGTCGTTTGAGGATCGAACCAGACAGCCCGGCCTTGAATATCGCAACTGTTGGTCGCAGACAGATTGGGGTAGAGCGGTGCGGCTCGAATTTTGCGCCCGCTCACCGAAATTTCGATTGTCTGGGTTACAAGTGCAGTTACCCACGTACTTTGAACTTCGACTTCGAGACCCAATTTCCGGCCGAATTCAGCGATGACTCCAAGTCGGACAAGTGACTGCTTCGAGCCCGCCAATCCCGTTTTTGAATCTATATTCGGACTCTGAATCTCTTGGTCAATTCTAGACCAGACTTCCGAGAGTTGACTTTGAGTGTGTTGAGCGTATGCAGATAAAGCCAAAAGTACAGTCGTAATAGATAGCCCGACTTTGCCAAATCGCATGAAATAGTATTCGTGCGACAGGTTGGAAATCCTGCCTCCCAAGCTAGAAAATTCAAATTTCTAGTTGTGATCCCACCCGTATTTGCCTAAATCAACCACCATTCCAGTCCAATTGTTTCTCACGTCGCAACCTTCGGTAAGCTTTTCAGGACGAACGCTGACGGTTCCACCATTGACGCTGCCCACATTCATTCGCTCTAAATGCCAAGGATACGCTAGGCCAAAACGGAACGGCGAATTGGGATTCGTTACCAGCCACCCTGTATTAGGTGCGAAAGCTTGAGCATTTCCAATTCCAAAAGTATCAATCAAGCTAGGGCCTTGCCTACTGTATCGGCACGGCGGAATAACGATGTAGCTTCCGCCGCCGTAAGGAGTTCCGTTTTGATGGCGATCATAAACCGAATCAACAAACATGATTGATTCGGCGGTATTGGTAATCTCACTAAGGGTTCGCGGCATCGTAACCCATCGGTTCGCGCTTCGAAAAACAGGTGAAAAATACAGGTAGTTGTAACCTACATTGCTTCGCAAAGATGTTCTGTACCATCGCTTATATGGATCGCCTATCACCAAATCAACATCAAATTCACCTTCGCCACGAGGTCGAGCGCCGTAGTCTCCGGGGCAGACGAACGTGCCCATTGTGCTCGTGTAAGGCATGAGAAGTTGAACCCATGTGCGGTCAATCTCTGCATTGTTGAAATTGTTGACATCGTAGTTTACGGGCATGAAAGTGTCGTTGTAATCGCCCAAATACATCTGGCTTGCCAGGTTCGTTTGGCGGAAGTTGCTCATGCAAACTGAATTGTGAGCCGCTGCCTTTGCCGTTCGGAAGACAGGAAACAGGATCGCCGAAAGAACAGCGATAATCGCGAGCACAACCAATAGCTCGGTAATCGTAAAACCGCCCCGAATCCGGTAGTTACGCGACATTGTTATCCTATTATAGCAACTGTTCCAAAACGATCAAGTACACAAATGTCTACATGCCCGATTTCATTGAAACCCATTCTCTCATACCAATCATATAGAGAGAGGTCGCATTGTAGGCAAAGGATACATTGCTCGATTCGTGCCAATTCAGCTACTGCCAGCATGGTTTGTTTGCCGATTCCACGCCCCCTAAATCGTTGTTCAACAAAGAAATTGTAAAGGCCTATGGCTCCGTTTGTTCGACAAAGCATAACGGCGCCGACAACTTCGCCCTCAAAAACAATTTTTGCAAGAGGCAGTCCTGAACCTGCTGTTGCCGCCACGATAACCAATCTTGCGGCACGAGTTTGGCGAGGGAAAAACTGTAAGGCGATGGCTTCTGCTATTTGGCTTCTTTCGCTTTCACTCACAGCAAATTCCAGTTTTACAGTCGGTGCCACTTCGGCCTCTTTGGGTTGCATTGCCAACGCGATCAAAATCGAACCGTGCCTGTAGCCCATTCTAGTTGCCCATCCGTCAACTGAATCTTTAACAAAATCATTACAAAAGGAATAAATGTGAAAAGAATTTCGGTTTCCGATGAAATTCTCCAGCTCAGGCGATTCCATCGTCTCTGCTGAGGTGATGATTCCGAAATTGCAGCTCGCATAATCCATCGGATTTCTGCATGCTGTCCAATTTTGACTCTGCACCGTTTCTGTACCAGGAATCGCCTGTGCCAGCTTTAGATAGGTTTCCACTAAATTTGCATGAGTGATTGAGGGCCAATTGGTCATAAAATCATGCTCCACATCATGCCGAAACCAATTCCCTTTTGTCGAATAAATGCTCCGACAGCAAGGCCGTTGTCCAAAGAAACACCCAATACCAATTGCGTGCTTGAGGGCTGAAATAGGATGGACGCGAATGGTTCTCTCGGCCAATTTGGGCGCAAAAGGTCAATCCCAGCTGAAATCTGGGCTCCTCCCTTTGTGTCGAGGGTGACGCCCAACCGGATTGTTGGAGCCGATAACTTCGAAGGAGCCACAAAGGTTTGATCAGCAAACGATTTAGAAAAGAAATCTCCAAGTGAGCGTTGGACTTGCTTTTCGATCAAAAATCCGCCGTAATGACCAGTTTCAAGCCATAAAGTATGGGGTTTCTCAAGACCGTCAATGAGGTGATCCACGGATCGCTGAGGAATAACTGTGTCAAATTTGGCACCAATCACGTAGGAATTCATCGGCCGATGGTTCTTGAAATATTCGAGCGGCTCGATAGGTTTTAGGATTTCGCGCAAGGACTGTTCTGTGATTCCTTTGGACCTCATGGTATCGCGCTGCAAAACAACTCGCGAGCTGTGCCACAACAAGTGAGCCAGATCTGCACCCCCAACTACAAAGGCCGCATCGGTAAATCTAGGTTCTACACTTGATGCCAACGCCGTAATCACCGCCCCCAACGACGCTCCTGAAATACCGATCCGGTCATGTCGAAATTCTTGGCGAGTTTGAATCCAATCGGCGGTTCGTTTGAGGTCCATAATTGCCTGCAACATCGTTCTAATGATGTGATTAGGATCGGCTGAAATGGCAAATGAACCGGAGCGAACACCCTCTGGAGAGCGGTTCATGTGATAGGGAAGCGGCATGATCACAGAAGCGATTCCCTTTCTAGCAAGTTCTCTTGCAAAATTCAGTTCAACACGATGATCTGTCGCTCCCCAATAATGAAGAAGGACAACTGCAGGAACAGGTTGGCCAGCGATTTTGGGTACGAGAACTAAGATATTCAGGGAATCATTTGCCGGGGTTTCTGAAACTACTGGCGATGGAAATTCAATTGAGTATTGAGTCGTCAATACGTTTTGTTCCACCAATTTCCAATCCGCAAAGGAGATTTTTGCGGGAATATCCAGAACTGTTTGAGCCGAAGCGCAGTAACATAAGCTGGTCATCAGGAGTCCGCCAACAATGAATCTGCTAGCACTCATCTTCGTCCAGGTCACAGCATTCCAAGCTCCAGCATTTGACTCTGAGTTAGAAGTTGCCCTGGGGACGGCTAGTCTCACTTCACGAACGGCTCGTTTTGATCCAAATATACTGAGAATGTTTCGCCAAGGAGAGTTCACTACACCCTTATACGACGCCTGTCACGAAAATCCTTGGAGAATTCCACTTTTTGCGCAAACAATTCGTCAAGAAGTCGCTTCCTCAGCATCGAAGCCGCAAGATACGCTAACTACTTGCTTGCGCCAATTGGGCTGGCAGGTTCGGCGATCATTAGTTGGTGATCCTATTCAGTCGCACATTGACACATCGAAGAAGGCAAACGACTTAGATGTCGTAATGGCAGACTGGAAGCAAAAGGGATGGGTTACCGGCACGATCCCACCAACTGCTTCTGTCCCAAAGGAAGTTCAAGCGGCGGCGGCATTGATATTGAGAGTGCTGCCCTTTTCGATGGAAATGAGGAAACTCGCCTTCCAATCCGTTTCTGAACTTGATAGTGCCTTTCAACGCCTGACATCGAAGCCTTCAGACGATGACATCAGCCAATCGGCGTGGTTTCGGGCATTAGGATCAAAGGCCGATCTTGGCTATCTTGGAGCTGGTGGAGTTGACCTACTTGCCGCTTGTCAAGAAGCGATGGTGCGGATTGCCGTCGTTGACGAAGACATGGCGTTTTCGTTTCGTGTTGCTACCAAATTTGGAACGATTGTCCTTTCGGGAGGCAAATCTTCAACTTATGACGAAACCTGCCTGCTTGTAATTGACACCGGCAAAAGCGACACGTATATGAATATGCCATGCAATCGGAGCGCAACGAATCCGATTTCAATAGTTTTGGATTCCAATGGAGATGACCGTTACCTTTCTGAAATTGCCTTGCGTGACACGGAACTTGAAAAATGGCCGCAAAGAGGAGGCGCCGCTTCAAAACCTGGCCCAAGTGCTGCTGTTCTCGGGTATTCGATCTTAATGGACCATGCGGGGAATGACCTGTACCGAACACATCGAAATGGAATCGGAAGCGGGAGATTTGGAATCGCATTTTGCATTGACCAAGCAGGCGACGACATTTACGATTCGTACCAAGACTCGCAGGGATTTGGAACCTTTGGGATCGGCGTATTAGAAGACCATGCCGGAAACGACAAGTATTTTGGATTCAGCCAAGTGCAAGCGTGCGGGCAGACCGGGGGAGTCGGAATGCTCCTAGATCGGGCTGGCGATGATCAATATGTCGCCAATGATTCGGTGATTGATCTTCCGAGTGCACAATCAGCCCAGCACAATATCAGCATGTCTCAAGGTGCTGGCAATGGCCGTCGAGGGGACTATTTGGACGGGCACAGCCTTGCGGGAGGCGTGGGAATTCTTGCTGACCTTTCGGGCAAAGACACTTACACTTGCGGAATTTTCGGCCAAGGGGTTGGATATTGGGAAGGAGTTGGGATGTTGCTCGATGACAACGGCAATGATTCATATCTCGGCCAATGGTATGTTCAGGGAGCATCGGCGCATTTTGCAATTGGATACCTTGATGATGGCGACGGCAATGACACTTACAGTGCCCCGATGAACATGGCGCAAGGTGCGGGACATGATTTCGGAATCGGCGTTCTCATTGACCGAATGGGGGACGACACGCACAAAGCACCCAATTTGAGCCTTGGAGCGGGCAATGCGAACGGCTTTGGCTGGTTTGTGGATGCAGCAGGAACTGACACCTATGAAGCAAATGGCGTAATTCTGGGAACAGTTACTGAGGCTCCTAAGACTTCACTGCGAATTCGAGCACTTTGCTTGGGAGTCTTTATGGACCTAGCGGGCGATGATGTGTACCCAAGTGGCGCACCATGGGCGAAGAACGCAGTCCGTACCTCGCAGGTCAAAGATCGCGGCCCGACGCCAGGTGAAAGCCAACTTGGCGTGTTTTGGGATCGGTAGCCCGGTACAATCGAATCTCATGCTACCGATCCGCGATAATCGGCACGGCAAATCTGTGCCAGCCGTAACTTACACGTTGATCGCGTTGAACTGCATCATTTTTC
>JANNJE010000398.1:0-3665 GCA_031405735.1 Armatimonadota bacterium
CCTCTCGTTTGTCAATCGGCAATACTCCCCTGCCAAGTCGTCGAGAACAATCGGCTTATCAATGGGTCGTAATATTGGATCTGGAACAGTTTGTGGCGGCGGATTGCCATTTCGACTTAGATTAGTGGACGAACTAAGCAAAACCTCACCTTTTGAATCTAAGAAGTTGAAGACAATGGAGTTGACGGTTTGACCTCCAGATCGAGCGATCACATTTACTTTTGTGGGAAGAGTTGATGACAGAAATGTGCCGCCTCGTCCTCTCAAACTGGTCGGAACGAGATCCATGAGTGTCCAATCCGCTCCTTGCAGTTTGTCTATTAGTGCAGGTCGATTGAGCAGTTCTCGTCCCCAAATTTGGGATTCTACAAAATATTGGTTAGCCAGTTGTGTTACTGACGCAGGAAGCTGACGTTGTTTTGCGGTCGGATGGGAACTCCAGACAATTCGTTCGTTTTGTCCAATTTCTGCGAGTTGCTTTGGATCGAGCAGCGCAAAAACCCTTAGCCCAACGGTCGCCTTGAGAGAGCGGTCCGCCAACTTGTAGCCTGCAATGAGGTGAGCTGTGTCATCCTTTGAAAAGGCTCCAACCCTGTTTAGATGCTCTTCCAATTCCCTCGCATAATCGGCAGCTGCTTTCGCATCGAACTGTGTCGCATTAGCAAACTCCTCTCTGGCAACTCTTTGCATAGCCATGATCGTTCGGAGCCTTGCGTTATATGGCGTTGCGTCTGCTGGCAACTTCTTCGCAACCAACCTCTTGCCTTCCTTCTCCTCCTTCCATTCCCCATTCAGCGCATAAGCCAGCCTATCCATCGTCTTGGCAAGCGGAGCCTTGTCCAGCCTCAAAATAATTGGCTCATCTGCCAAGCTCTGCCCGATCAAGAGTGTCTGCCCAGCTTGTTTGGAAAGCTCTTCGAAAACTGCCTTAGCGTTCTTGCCAGGGCAGGTGTAAGTGATCGTGGGTTCGGATTGGCTACCGAATCCGATAAGCGCGGCAACGATTAGGCAATTCATGCGAGAAGTCCTTTGCTATATGGTAGCGCAGTTTGGGGTTTAGGGTATAGGGTTTGGGGTCTAGGGTATGGCGAAAAGGCATGGGGTAACGGAACCGAAGAGTTTCAATGGCGTATCCCGCAATCAACCCACTGCAGTTCAAGCCATTCAACTCACTCACTCGCCTCAAAACCCTTTACCCTAGAACCCTATACCCAACACCCCATGCCCTTCCCCTACCTAGCATCCCAAACTCGAAACGCCAGCAGATAAAGCTCTCTCTTGATCGCCCTTGCTACAGAGCCAGTTAGATCGTCGAGGCTAACTTTTGTAGCGGAAGCGTCCTCCTCGGTCAATGTCAAAAGAGGCTGCCGGCGATACGTAATCGTTGAATTTCCAGAGATGCTCACTTCAAAAAGGTCGGGCACATTGTCGAAGAATTCGTTTAACACCGGAACCATGGCTTCCGCCCTAGCTTTCGCGTGTTCGCCGCCCAATGTGAACAGCGATCGAGTCGCAAATTTGATGCTAACGACTCCCGAGCCATCCACGGTGACAGCCGCCCGATAGTCTGTAGAAACCTGGCTCCTTTTGACAGGCAATTGCGCGCCTAAAATGTAAGATTCAATAGCTGAAGCGCGCTCCTTTGAAGGCGGGTGAGTTCGATAAATCCCCCAATCTATGGCTTCAATCGTGCGTTGATTTCGCCCCAGCTTTTCCATGAAAGTCAGCATTCCAACAGGGTTGTATTTGCTCTTCAACATGTATTGGAATCCAGCGTAATCAGCCGCTCGTTCCGCATTTTGGCCCCATCCGCTCGCGAGAGCCTGATTGGCTAGTGTGCCCAGCAAGATTCCGCCAGAACCAGCTTCCCCGCCAGAAAGCAGAGAGATTAGGATCAGTGGAAGCGTGAAGATGTCAACTTTACTTTGCTCTTTCTGAAGAGTTGCCAAGTGTCGGCAGGAGGCATGAGCGATTTCATGTGCCAATACGCCTGCAAGCTCATCATCGCTTTCACAGAACTTGAGAAGTCCATCGTAAACGTAGATATAGCCGCCGGGCAGCGAGAAGGCATTGACCTCATCCTTTTCTACAACTTTGATTTGGTAAGCATATGGGTTGAGCCTTTTGTCGCCCCAAAGGACAGTGATTGGAGTAGCGTTGGCAATTGCCGCAAGCTCTCCCGCAACACGATTTACCCGATCAATAGCCTCTTGATTTTTTGATGCCTTTAGCTCCTTGTCGGCTCGCTCGGCATACTTCTTCCCCATTTCGACGTCGCCCTTTAGGTCTTCCTGATGCCGAATTTGCTCTTTCGATTGCTGATCTTGCCATTCGGCCCATGCTGCCGATTCTATAGCTGCAATTTTGGGGTCTTCAGGATGCAGTTGGCAAAATGTCGCCTGACTCATGGAGCCTAAAGACAACAAGGCAGCGATGGAAGTAATCATCCTTATATTTCTACGTTTGAAATCGTGTTTTGAGTCTATCCAATTTTCGGAGTGAACGGGCTTGACCGCCCAATAGTCACGTTGTTCGCGATTCGCGAGTAACGAATAGCGAGTCATAGCGCGGTCAAGCCCGCGCACTCCCAAACAAAACCATCGCTTTCACGATCTCGCCACTCTTCATTGCGGTGTATGCCTTAGGAAGTTCATCAATAGTAACAAAATCACTTACGAAACTTTTCGCCCGAATGGCTCCGCCCTGCAAGAGTTTCAGTGCTGCAGCCATATCATCTGGCCCGCAAGAATAGCTCGGCACAATCTTGATTTCGTCGAAATAAATCTGATCCCAATTCAATTGCGCCGATTCCCCAGGAGAAAACGGGGCGAACATGACCACGGTTCCGCCAGGCTTAACGATTTCCAGCCCCTTTTGAAATGCCTCCGGCGCTCCAGGGCAAACCACAACGGCATCAGCCTTTGATGGACTTGCCTCAACTCGAAAACCCTGCTCTTCCGCCCAATCAACCCGCTTTTTCGATGTATCAATTCCAACGGCCGTCCTCGGTAATACCGCCAAATGCATCAGCCCCATCACTCCTAATCCAATTACACAAACGGAATCGGCGAGTTCAAGACTTCCTCTCGAGACGGATTTCATAACACAAGCCAGCGGCTCCAATAGCGCGGCGTCTTGTGGCTTCAAATAGTCCACAAGGTAGGTGTCGTTCAGGTTCTCCTTTGGTACGGCGACGAATTCGCACATGCCGCCTGGAATTAGCTTGGTTTCGCGCCATTGCTTGCAATGGACGTGCCGTCCGCTCTTGCAAATCTCACACTGAAGGCATGGCGAATGATGGTGCGGTGCAACTCTGGATCCTACTGGAAACCGAGAATCGTCCGATTCAACGACAATTCCGCACAACTCATGGCCTAAAACATGTGGCAGTTTGCGATCCATGTACCAGTCCATCAATTCGCCGCTACAAAGCCCGCATGCTTCCGTGCGTAGCACGAGGCCGCCACTTGGCAAATAGGGCCGAGGCTCGTCTACGATTTCAACTTGGCCATTTCCGATGTAGCGAGCGAGTTTCATGATGTTTGGGAGTGCGCGGGCTTGACCGCGCTTTTATTTTGATGTTTCGAAGGATAATTGGATAATGGCCACGCCGAAAAACTTATCTTATTCCTGCTCTATTTTCCGAGTAAAAGCGCGGTCAAGCC
>JANNJE010000399.1:0-1520 GCA_031405735.1 Armatimonadota bacterium
GTGGTACACCGTTCTGTGGCTTGCGATGTGGGCTACGATCATTGGGTGTAGCGTGTACCTAGTTTTCTTCCGTTAACATTTCACCGCTCGACGAAAGTTGCAGGTTGTTTCGGGCTCTCAATCTCACAGAGATGCTTGAGCGTAATCCTACTTCTCAGGCTGATCGTAGCCGTTCAGTCTCCGAATCCAGATGTTTCTAAACCGAATAGGGAACTTGGGGTTGTGGTCTTGAATGATGAGGCGTTCCTCTGTTGCGGTGCTCTTGTAGGGCTGAATGGTCCCGTGCGCAGATGGGCCGTTGAGCTTTTGCCGATTGTGAACAACGACTCCGTTGAAGAAAACGGTCATGTAAGTGGGTGAGATCAGCTTGTCGCCGTCCCATCGAGGCCGCTCAAACACGATGTCGTATGCCTGCCATTCGCCCGGCTTTCTTATTGGATTCACGAGAGGCGGCCATTGGCCGTAAAGTGCTCCGGCTTGTCCATCGGCATATGTTGCGGAACGGTAGGAATCTAGAATTTGAACTTCATAAAGCCCCATCAAAAAGACCCCGCTGTTTCCACGGTCTTGCCCTGCGCCCTCGATGTTTTCAGCCTCTTGCCATTCGATATGAAGCTGGCAATCGCCAAATTTTTCGCGGGAATAGAGATTTCCCGTTCCGCCTGCCACTTCGAAATAGCCGTCTTTGACCGGCCATTTAGGATCTACAGGATTGCCGGTGAGCCTTTTGTTGTCGGTCTGCATCCAGCGGCTCAGGTCCTTTCCATCGAAGAGCACCACTGCATCGGAAGGAGGCGTTCCAACAACTGAGCCTGGTTCGACCGCATGCGGATACGGCCGGTTTGCGTCATGGACCATCCATTTTTGGTCGGGGAGCACCGGTGAATTTGTATAGCCGGGCCGCTGAACTTGGGCAATGACGAATCCACACGCAACGATTCCAACGGAAAGCACTACGATCAGACTCTTGGGGCGAGTTCTCATGCGTCAATGCTACCCAACCTGGCAATCATCGTCTGATTTGTGGCCATATCAAATCTTTTGGCTTTACTCCCTTGCGAAATCCTTCGAAACCGAACGGGCTTGGCTCATACTTGCCAACAAAGTCCACATTTGCTCGATTCGGAATCTTCTTTTCTATTCCAACTGCCCAATAGGCCCCGTTCACCAAAAGCCGCCTGAGGCCTTCGTTTAGTAAGTCTGTCGCTGCTCCCATCGTACATGTCAAGAACTTGCTCATCTTGCCAGGTTCGAAACAATGATTAAGAAGCCAAACGATCGGCATCATTGGATCATTGATCGGCTGGAGCACACCGGACCAGGAATAGGTGACTGTGACACGGAAGGTCTTCGTCGCCGCGTTCCCGGCTGCGTCCGCAACGGAGACGCTGACGACGCTCTCTCCCAGGGAGAAAGTGTTGCCGGAAGCGAGCGCTGCGGTGGGCGTTAGCATTCCGTCCACCAAGTCGGTCGCGGATACGAGGTAGTTGACTACCGCGCCTGCCGCGCTTGTCGCGGTC
>JANNJE010000400.1:0-2854 GCA_031405735.1 Armatimonadota bacterium
CCATCATTCATAATCTCCAAATGCCCTCCATACCGCGAGATATGAAAGCAGCGCAGACCCTCGCAGCATCAATTCGAGAAATGATTGATGCTTATGTTGAGCGATCAGGCACAACGGATGTGTTCCCAACCGGGCACCGGATTCCTTTTCATTGGCCACCTCACCCGATAAGCTACAACTACCTCTTGCATGAAAGCGATTGGCGCGGAGAAATTGAAGCCGATCTTCATGGCGAAAAATTCAAAATTGAACTTGCTAATACAACGAGCGGAGTTTTTGGAAGGTGTTCCGAGCTTTGGGCCGAAACATTGGGAGCGACTACTGAAGAAATGCTATCCAAGCTGCAAAAGGCGGTTGAGCCGCTGTTCAAGCGGCAAAAGCAAATTGCATGCTGCTTGGGATTGGACGGGCGGTTCTATGGCCATTTGAACGAACTTAACGCCAGCCAATTGCTCAAGCTCCTGTATTGCCCAGATCGCGATGTGGCGAACGACGCCCACACAGTTTTGGAAACTTTGCCGAACAAACCGGATTTCCTGCCTGCCCTACTTGTCGTTATTCGAGATGATCGGCATGAACATCGCCGTTCGGCGCAATGGTGCGTGCTTGACATGTTTGAGGACTTGCCTTCTTACTGCGAATCTGAGGAAGACGAGCTTGAAGCAATTGAAGCGATAACAAATTTGATCAAACATGCACCCGATGATTTCGCGCGCACCATTTACAAGGCTGGCGTCGTTTTGGGCGGCCACCTTCCGGACAACAACGGCGGGCCGGCATTACTGAATTGCCTTCAAGCTCCGAGCAAATTTGGCCGCCGATCCGCTATTCATGGGCTCTTTCATGTCGTTGAATGGGACCAAGAGATGCGACCAGTTGTAGTTTCAGCATTGCAAGACCTTGCGAATTCAGATCCTGAACCTCAACTGAGAGAATTTGCTCGGCTAATGGCTAGCGACATTGAAACCGAAAGCCAAGACCACATTCCAGAGCCGATTTTCAAGGGCGAGGGATTGTAGTTCGGCTCGTTTGCAGTTGGGGGATATCAGTTGTCCGTTTTCAGTTGTCCGTTATCAGTTAACATTGGACGGACGACCGACAACCAATCCCGATCTACCCACTCCAATCTTCTTTTCGACCAGAATGAATCATGCTTGCCTTGCTGTCATTTCAAAGCTCATTTGCTCCTATTGATGCCATCCTTGATCGCCCGGAACTTAAAGGAGCCATGATAGGTGTTTGCATTTCAACTCTTGAAGGCGAAGTTCTGTATTCAAGGAATGCTGATATTCGCCTCATGCCAGCAAGCAACCAAAAGCTATTAAGCGTTGCATACGCACTGCACAAATTGGGGCCGGAATACATGCCAGTCACAAAGTTTTGGAAGCAAGACGGATGCCTCATTGTAGACTCACCTGGCGATCCTTCGATGACCTATGACCGGCTCATTGATGTTCGAAAGCAGCTTCGTTCAAAACGATATAAAAAAGTATCGGTTCGGCAAGCCTACCGCCCCGGATATGGTCCTGGTTGGGAATGGGATGATCTGCCAAATCGCTACGCGCCAACGATTTCAGCGTTTGCCTACGACACAGCCAGCTTTGAACTTTGGGGCGATGCGAACAACTTCTGGTTGAAAAATGGGAATCTAGGGATAAAGCTTAATTGGAAACCAGAACCAATGGCTACGAACCAATTCGATCTAAGCTCAAAAACGTTGCTCATAACAGCAGCGAAGCCAAAGGAAGCAGCAAAGATCGAGGCATTTGCGCAGCCTAGTCCAGATTGGATGGCGGCGACCGTCTTAGGAGGGAATTTCGCTTCGACAACCTCGGTTCCGGATGGTAGGCCAACATTGGAATCAAGAGGATCTCCACTTTCCGAGATTGCAAAGAACTGCCTTCAGCCCAGCGACAACTATGTGGCTGAGAGCCTATTGATGATGGCTGCTTCATCAGAAAGCCCATTGCCAATGGATGCGTTTCCTGAAGCAGCCAAACGAATGCGCTCCTTTCTGGCGAAAACAGTCAAACTCGACCTAAACGACGTTGATCCTTATGATGGCAGCGGGCTCAGCCGCCACAACAATGTCACGGCAACGGGAATTGTGAAACTGTTGAACTGGGCGAAAAGGCAGCCTTGGGCAGCCGCTTGGGAAAGCGCCATGGCCGCTCCAGGCGTCGGTACGTTGAGAAATCGCCTTAAAAATACTAGTTTTAGGGGCAAAACCGGTACTTTGAACAAGGTGTCGTCACTCTCAGGTTATGTTAAATGTAAGGACGGGCGGGAACTCGTCGTGAGCATTTTGATGAACCATTACCTTGGAAGTAGTGCTTCAGCAACCAAGGCCCAAGACGAAATTGTTGAGTTTTTAGCTTCGAGAGAATCAAATGGTCCAAAACTTGCCAACACAGAACCTCATGTCTGCATTGTTCCCGACAAGATCAATCGCTCTGCTAATGGCGATCGGGTGGCTCGACCTCATTTCAACAGCGGTGCTACATCAGCGTGGGCTCGTGACTGAAATGAATCCGCTGATGCGTGTTTTTATAGAGCGCGGCGAGTGGCAGTTTGCGGCAGTGAAGGGAGCGACGCTGATCGCAGCTTGGGCAGCCATGGTTTGGTACTGCAAGGTCAATCGTCAATTTGTTCGGCAAGCCTGCATATTCGGAAGTGCTGCATATCTAACGATTTGGTCAACTTGGTTTGTTGCGGGGAGTATTTTTCATTAGTCTTTTGGGAGTGCGCGGGCTTGACCGCGCTTTTGCGAACTTGTTTGGGTTAGCTCGGATTTGTCCGGCACGAATCGGAACAAATCCTCACCAATCCGAACTAAAAAAAAGCGCGGTCAAGC
>JANNJE010000401.1:0-2745 GCA_031405735.1 Armatimonadota bacterium
GATTTTGAGGTCAAAGGCGACCGTGAACTGTTCATTCCAGCTTGGCTAAATTGGCAATCGAACCTAAAGGCTGCAGTAAAGGGAAACGTTGGCTCCCATTCTCTATCGGGCTTTGGCAATTCAGATGGGTTGCTTCGGCTAGCTCCAGGAATGCATAGCAAATCGTCAATTGCAGAATTCACATTTTTCCCGTGGAGGCTGGCATCATGACCGTGAATGTCCGGTACTTTGCTCTTCTGCGAGACCAGCGCGGACTTGAATCCGAATCTTTTGAGTCAAATTCGGCAACTGTTGGAGATCTAGTCGCGCACCTGGCTCAGACGCACCAATTTTCGTTGCCTCCTTCGAGAATTCGAACTGCGGTGAATGGCGAATTTGCCGACGATGATCAAGTATTAGTGGATGGCGACACGATTGTCCTTATCCCGCCTGTTGCCGGTGGATAGGCCATGTTCAAGCTAGCTTCCGAACCTATCGTTTCCACCACACTGAACCAAGAAGGTGCTGGCGGATTTGTTACGTTTGAAGGAAAAGTGCGAAATCAAGCCGAAGGACGCCCGGTCAACCGGCTTGAATACGA
Organism: Armatimonadota bacterium; assembly: GCA_031405735.1. Taxonomy (GTDB): domain Bacteria; phylum Armatimonadota; class Fimbriimonadia; order Fimbriimonadales; family Fimbriimonadaceae; genus JANNJE01. Next base: position 581 of record JANNJE010000401.1, read on the forward strand.
AGCTTATGTAGAGCTTGCCGAATCGGAAGGCAGAAAGTTAGTTCAAGAAGCGATTGAAAAATTCAGCCTTATTTCTGCCGAGGTAATACATAGAATCGGTGTTCTCGAACTTGGCGAAACCGCAGTATTGATTCAGGTTGCGTCGCCGCATCGCCGCGAAGCATTTGCCGGATGCGAATGGATTATTGACCAACTTAAGGTTCGAGTTCCCATCTGGAAGAAAGAGCACTTTGCCGATGGCGATTCTGTTTGGGTCGTTCCAAGCGAGGAAAACAAGGTTTGAATCCAAGCGACCCGATCTTGCTCATTGGGCTTGCAATCGTTTCCGCCCTGTACAGTTCCGTTGGGCATGGTGGCGCGACTGGCTATCTGGCATTGTTGACTTTTTCAACTTTGGCAACAAAGGAGGCTTCTGTCCTCGCACTTGGGATGAACTTAGTTGTTTCGAGCATTGCATTTTTCGCATTTCAACGAGCAAAGCAATTCGATTGGCAACTCACTTGGCCGTTCCTAGCGGGCTCGATTCCGTTTGCGTTCTTTGGGGGGAAATTGAAGCTGCCAGGGAACGCCCATGAACCAATTCTTGCCGTAGTTTTGCTAGCTGCGGCACTCGTTCTGCTTCTTCGCCCGGCTGCCGCCCAGTCGGAAACGAAATCTCCAAGCCTATTGCTTTCCATTGCAATTGGAGCCGCGATTGGCTTGTTAAGCGGCATTGTGGGAATTGGGGGAGGAGTGTTTCTGAGCCCGATAGTGCTTCTTGCCGGATTTGCCGATGCGAAGAAAACTGCCAGTTTAGCGGCTCTTTTCATTTTCGCAAACTCGTTCGCGGGCTTGGCGGCTCGCGATCCTTCGTCGCTGAAGTTGATTGGCGAGCACTGGGAATTACTCGCCGTTGGGGCAATCGGTGCCCTCGCTGGGTCGTATTTGGGAGCGTTTCGAATTCCAAACGTCGGATTGCGAAGGTTGCTGGGTTTAGTCTTGCTTGTAGCTGTAGTGAAAATATTCTTGGGCTAGTTTTGGAAAGTGCCCGGCTATTCCCAAACAGGAATCGGAGCCACAATCGGCAGTTTCGGTGCCCACGACGGCAAGTCGAACGATATTTGAAAATCTCCGGAATCCCTTGGCTTTACAAGAATTCGATGAGTTCCAAACTGGCCGCTATCGACTAGATTTTCCACGTTCTTCTTTGGACGAATCGCCAATTCAAATCCGGTGTGCAGCCCTAATGAAACGGCCTGCTTCTCGACTGCATTTCCAGTTGCCACAACTGTCAAATGAGATTGGAAAAAAACAAAGCCACGCGGCCCTGTCAACCGGTACGAGCTAAGCAGTAGGTCAACGAAGGCGTTCCCTTTTGCCAAAGTTCGAGTAAACAGTGCCTCGCGCAATGGAAGCAATGCCCCACTTTTTGCCGGGCTCTCTACAGGTTGGCTACGCCTCCGTTTCCAAATTTCCAAACCTTTTTCAGCCATTATCGCCGCTTCAAACATTGCGCCATCCAGGCGGCGTTCAGGCTCAGGAGAAAGTGCACCGGCAAGTGCAGCAAGGGACATGGCTCTGCGGCTAACATCCACGTCGGGTACCCACAGTCGGCCGGAAAACCAGTCTCTACGCAATGAAAGAGACATGAGCAAACTGTTGTTTTGAGGTTCTTCCATAAAGTTGTTTTGCATCGCTTGCAGCAAGAGAGAATGGGCGCCGACAACGTCTATATCGGCGCCTGCCGAATTGTATGGCAATCGTTGCTTTGAATTCGGTTCAATGGCATAGTGTGCTTCCTCAAAGAATTGATCTAGAGTTTCTTGAGCTACTGTGCGATGTGATTGCGTCGCGCTTGCAGTAAGGTTTATCAAGGCAAGTTCGACCACGCCAGGAATATGGAGTGACGAAACAGTCCCAGGTTCCGGAAGGTTCAAATGGCCCAAACCAATCGCCCGTCCCAAAGGAACCCTTCGTGCAGGAAAACGAACTCGCAGGTTGGGAAGCATGTGCAGATACACAGGACCAGATTCAGTCTGAACGGTGGTAGGTTCTGGATTTCCAGAAACTTTTACGGGATAACCTGCAATTGGGGCCATCATCCAATGGCTTGGAATCACCGCTCCTGGCCCAGAAAACTCTAGATTCAACTCTACGCCTTGCGCTTCTGCAAGTACCGATTGGCC
>JANNJE010000402.1:0-2091 GCA_031405735.1 Armatimonadota bacterium
ACGCCTGAATACTTACTCTCGCCCAATGCGGATATCCTTATGAAATGAAATCCCGAATTCTCCAGTTGATCTCGCTGCTCTCGCTACTTGGCGCAATTGGATGCGGCGGCAGCGGTTCGAATGGCGGAAATCCCGGAGCAATTGTGGGCCTAGTCTTTGTCACCGGCTTAAACGCACCAATGCAATACCTTGCAGAGCCTGGACGGCCCGACATCGCTCTTGTACTAGAGCGCAGCGGCGTCGTTCGAGCAGTCGTAAACGACGTTCTTCAAATTGCACCGGTTCTCGATGTTTCTGGTGAGGTCATTACTTCCGGAGAATGCGGGCTACTGGGGATGGCATTCGATCCGCAGTTCTCAACAAATGGATTCTTCTATCTGAACTATGTAAGCGGCTCGCCAACAACCACACGAGTTGTCCGTTACACGATGAACCCAGACGGCGTAAGCGCCAGTCCGGGTTCCGCCCTCAAGATATTCAGTTGGAATCAGGAACCGCTTTTCAATCACAAAGGAGGCTCGCTTGCCTTCGGGTCTGACGGTCTGCTCTATCTAGGACTTGGCGATGGCGGCGGCACCAATGATCCGAACAATTTCGCCCAGGACCCACTCCAACTTCTTGGCAAAATGCTGCGCATTGATCCGAGCGCGGACGACTTCCCAGCCGATCCTGACAACAATTATCACATTCCTGCGAGCAACCCTTTCGTTGGAACAGTCGGTGTGCGAGAAGAGATTTGGGCATTCGGAATGCGAAATCCCTTTCGCTGGTCCTTTGATGGAACTAGCGGAGCTCTTATCATCGCCGACGTTGGCCAAGATGTTTACGAAGAGATCAACTACGAACCTAATTCGGCTCCTGGCGGCAGAAACTACGGCTGGCGACTACGAGAAGGAATGCACAACACTGGAAACGGTGGCCCGGCTTATTCGTCGCCCTTAACCGATCCCTTCATCGAGGTTGCACAGCCCCTTGCGAGGTCAATCATCGGAGGCTTTATTTACCGCGGCACCGCACTTCCCGTTTCAATGCGGGGCCGATATATTTTTGGCGACTTCATCACCGACAGTCTTTGGTCTTTAACTATTGACCTCGCCGGAAACGAAGCACTGCCGAAGACTCTTAGCGACGCAACGGATCATACGGCATCCATCGGTTTTGTACTTTCTGGCATCGTTTCGATCAGTCCTGATGCGAATGGAGAGCCTGTGATTGTCGAGCTTAGTGCGGGGCGTTTGGTGCGTTTGGTTCCTGCGCCATAGTTTGCTTTTCCAATTCGGTGGTCCGATCATGAACAACCGAAGTGTCCGGAATGGACACGAAAAATTGGTGGGCGGTATAGGACTTGAACCTACGACCCCTACAGTGTCATTGTGAATCGGTAGCATCTTGTTCCCTGGATTTAGGTTCAAATCAGGGCCATTGCGTGCCATTCGCAGCCATCGAATTCCTTTCGATGGTTGTCAAAGAGGTTGTCAAAAAATTCCTCTATTTGTTTGACAAAAAACCTTTCTACTTACAACAGTAATTACGAAAGGTGAATTTTCACCGGCTCAGTGGGAACTAGAGCAAAAGCTGGCAAAGCTGCACGAGAACTCGTTTCAACACGATTTCCGAGTAATCACTCGGCTTTGCCTCGCCTGGCTCCTTCCCACGGAGTCAGGCATTTTACTTTTTAAGGCAAAGATATGTTAAAAACAGAATACAAAACAATGAACGATGCCGCCCAAGGTTATGCTAACCGTGGCTGGGCAATTTTCCCCTGTAACATCGACAAGAGACCGCTTACTCAATACGGTTTCAAAGATGCAACTACCAACAAAGAGACAATTGGAGCATGGTGGAGTAAGTGGCCAACAGCAAGTATTGGACTTGCTACGGGAGCCATCAACCGGATCGTTGTCCTAGACATAGACACTCATGGCGATTCTAATGGATTCGACTCACTTCAAAATCTAGCAGGCTCCATTGAGATTGGATCGCTGGCTGCAGAAACAGGTGGTGGCGGAAGGCACTACTTCTTTCAGCATCCTGGATTCCCGATCCAAAATTCTGCAGGCAAGATCGGAAAGGGTTTAGACATTCGCGGTG
>JANNJE010000403.1:0-15675 GCA_031405735.1 Armatimonadota bacterium
GAAGTAGGCGACATTGGGTCCGGTGCTGGGAGATGTTGTGGCGCTGACGAGGAAGCTTGGGATACATAAGGTGTAATTCATTGATAATTTTCTTTGCATCACTCTTACTTGAATTGGAACGACTTAATTTTTATACATGGGAAGAGACGCACAACGTCTTTCAAATTAAAGAGTCAGGCGTACGTTGGCGATTCAAATCCGTCGAAGGCATGGATGACCATGCAGACCATTACTTTGCTGTTTACCTATTTCGCAATGGTAAGCGAGTCAGGACGTACCGCGACGGATCAATTGTCAGAGCATTTCGTCCTTCAGTCCGTGCGCCGTTTCCAGTAGCTGCAGTACGATTTCATTCCTGGATGGGACATGGGCAAGACACCTTCTTCTTAGGCTTCCGAAACGGAAAAGTAATTCAAATGCTGAAACAAGGATATCGATATGGAACGCCTGGTGGAGAGGTTGGCGGCCCAGTCAACTATACTCGCCGTTCTGATCTCTGGCTTTTTGATGACTATAATTGGTACGGACACTATGTGTTAACCGATACCACCGAGCCTCTCCACCGCCTTCTGTACCGAATAGATGACACTGGGAAGCTGGTTTTTGTACGAAAATGGATTGCGCCAGTTCGGAAAAGCTTGCCCGACACCGTTACTAACATGCGCTGGCCATAAGTCCGCAAGTGCCCAGGATATCCCCTCTCGTTCGCTTCTCGTTTGTAGGGGAACAAGTGAATTGTCTGCGAAGCCAGGAACGGCTCCAGGAAAGGGCATTTCCATATCTTAGGTTCAAAATGTTCCTAGCGGAAAACCTGGATTCATTCCAGGGATTCCTGGAGAGATTCCAGTAATGTTTTGAGCGAGTCCAGTAATTCCTGGACTCGTTCCAGGGCGGACGGAGCGGTTCCAGGCTTGACTGGACTCATTCCAGCAACTCCTGGATTGCTTCCAGTAATTCCTGGCATGGTTCCAGGAATTACTGGAGTGAGTTCAGGAATGACTGAGATCGTCCAGGAAAGCCTGGAGAGACTCGAGGAGAGTTTCCAAGGATTCCAGTAATGTTTTGAGGCGTTGGATGGTTGACTGGCATGGCTCCAGGAATCACTGGAATGGATTCAGGGTTGATAGGGAAGTCTCATAGTCCCTTCCTCTTTTTTCGAGGAATGAGAGAAAAGGAGGGAGGGATTTAGGGTGGGAGGTTCGGAAAACATTTGCAGTTTTTTTTCTGTTTTGGCAATTGACTTAGAAAGAATGCACCATTGGAAGCACCCTCCGTCCCCAACCCCTTCCTCCCTTTTCGACAAATTTCCAAGCTAAAGAAAAGTGAGGAAGGGGCTCCGAAGCCCTATGCTCCCGTGCCATCATAACCCAATATGTCAGACCTGCTCTACTACGAAGACCTGGAAATTGGGAAGCGGTATGGCTCGCCCGAAATCACTGTCACGCTCGAAGACATTCTCGCCTTTGCCGAGCAATTTGACCCGCAGCCGTTCCACCTCGATGCAGAAGCCGCCGAAAGCAGCACCTTCAAAACCCTGGTTGCCAGTGGGTGGCATACCGCCGCGCTTGCCATGCGTTTGCGAGTGACCGGCGAACTGAAATTGGCGGGCGGATGGATCGGCCTTGGCGTGGAATCTCTCAAATGGCCCACGCCTGTTTTGCCCGGAGACACGCTTCGCGCTGAGACCGAAGTGGTCGAAAAGCGCGAATCGAAATCGAACCCAAATCGAGGGATCATTAGGGTTCGCACATGCCTCTACAACCAAGATGACGAAATGGTTTTCGAGACGATTTCAGCGCAAATTGCACCGAAGCGCAGTGCTTAGTTTGGTTTGGTAACTAATATCAAAAAATCGCAAACCGCGTTCTTCTCGGAATAAATACCGTGGAACGGAGCGCGGAAAGAGTTCCGCGCTCCGTTTGAATTCGGCGCTTCACATAAATTCCGCACTCCATTCACTCCTTACTCGTTTAAATTTCACCCAAAAGCAACTCAATTTCGGAAAGTGTCGCTGGCAGGGATTCCTTCAGTATTAGCCACAATCGAGAATCGTCAATTCGGTTGTATCCATGGGCAAGCAAGTTTCTGAATCCAATGATATTTTCTGCGTCCGTCAGCAATTCAAATGTCGCGTGGTCTTTTGCGCGAAGTTGCACAATTGCTTCACCAACAACGAACAACATTCGTTCAACCCCGGCGCGAACGAGCACGTTCTCCTTATACTCCTCAAAGCTTAGGCCGTTCACAAACAAGATTGCATTTCTTCCCGCAGCGAGCACATCGAATAGCAGACTTTCCGCTTCAGGCAGCATACAACAGTTGCTCCTGAGCCGAAATATTGCGTAGGAAATACGGGTTCTTGATTGAACTTTTTTCCACGATGTCAACACATCGCCCAAGCAATGCCTCTAGTTCCTCTTTGAAGAGCTGATAGTCTTTGAGCCATGCTCCGAGATCGGTGCCAGGAAGGTATTCGACCAGAAAATCAATGTCGCTCTCGTTTGAATCAAACTCGCCGCTGACAGCAGACCCAAACACCCAAAGCCGCTTGACAGCATAGTGTTTGCAAAGCGAAGCAATTTCTTCAATGGGCAATTCGATCATTGCCACATTGTACATTTTATTTTCTGGAACACAGAAATTCGGTTTCAGTACATTGGTCAACTGAATATAGATTGCTCACAGCAGGAACAAGACCTGTTCGCGCCGAAACATGTATTTCAAGAAACCACCATGATCTGCCCCGCCTGCCTTAACGAACTTCGCCCTGTTTTTGAATTCGGAATTGCCCTCGACGAATGCCCTGCTTGCGGAGGGATTTGGTTTGACGACGAGGAGTTGAAGCGACTATTAAATGCGGGCGGTGACATAACCGCCAATTTAGAAACAAGCGCGAGACCGTCCGGCGAGTTTGTCACCAAGAGAGATTTGAACCGGCTTTGCCCGAAATGCAGCATCCATCTCGATCGCTATCGCTACAATTATTCTTCGCAAGTCGAACTTGACTCATGCCACAAATGCAACGGAGTTTGGATTGACGATGTCGAACTTTTCGCTATTCTAGAATTCAACCGGGCCGAGTCGGCGCAAATCGCTGCAGATGGTGGGAAATGGTTAGGCGGAGTCGCTGCAATGGTAGAATTCGAAGGAGAAGCTCTGGAAAGTAGGCAACGTGCAAGGCGTATTGTTGGAAGCGTGAGGCAAGCGATGACTTGTCGTTACGGTTTCTATACTCCTAAAGACGAATTCCCAATGCCTGATATGGATGTTCCGTCGTTCTTGGATCCTCCGGGAAACGGACGGAATTGACAATTTCCGGTTACAGGGAGCGCTTGTCGTTTACAAAAAGCGTATTGAATTTCGCTGTCCTTTTCCATTAGAATGTTCTTGAAGGAAAAAACCATGCACTGTCCAGCCTGTTTCAAGCAACTTACTCCCGAAATCGAATTTGGAATCGAGCTTAATGAATGCACCCATTGCGGCGGGATATGGTTTGACGAAGGCGAACTGCGTCAGCTGAGGCAGTTTGGAGAAAATGCCGTTGTAGAACTAGACCTTGCAGTCAGCCCTTCCGGAGAGAAAATTGAAATCCGAGAAAAAAACCGGCAGTGCCCTCTATGCTCCATCTATTTGGATCGTTACAAATATGACTATTCATCAACGATAGAGCTTGATTCGTGCAGTGAATGCGGCGGGATTTGGGTTGACGACGGAGAGTTAAGCGCGATGCTGATGTACAAAAGCCAAGAAGCCAACCAGTTTGAAGCTGATGGTGGCAAGCATTTGGCTGCAGCGGCTGCACGAGCGCAAGCCGAAGGCGAATATATGGAGTCAATACAAAAGATTCGACGCAGAGAGGCGATCCGCCACGTAATGCATGGAAGGTACGGGCACAAGATCGACGTGCCGAGCTATACACTTCCATAGGAACGGCCTGGGTTGCGCTGAGTCGTCATTCAATCCTAAAACATGGAATAACCCAAAATATGGGTCGAACAATCTTTTTTGGGATAGGGATGCTTTTGCTTACGGTTGGCACACCGTTGTTCATAGCGCATCGCTGGCAATTGGGAAGCGCACAAAGCCCCCAAGTTGCAACGATTCTTTTGGGTACCAGAGTGATTGTAGCTGGCGGCAAAGCACAGCTTTGGTTTGCAAGTGCGGATGAATCTGGGCCGACTGTCGAGATTGTTTGGGACAAGGGCAAAAACCAATTTGTAAAGCTGGAAGGCGAAGAATCGGTCGAGACTGAATCGGGACTGACGTTAACTCAGATTGAGACTTCTGAAGCTCCAAATGGCATGGTGCGAACTATGATTCGGGTCGAATGGGACGATTCGGAGTAGGTGAAATGGGTGGGCGGTCTGCTCGGAATAAATTCCGTGGACCGGGATGCGGAATAATTTCCGCGCTCCGGTAGGTGCCAAGCTAGAGAATGACAATATCCTTCAATGTCCATTCAACGCGGCGAACACCGTTCCACTCGCTTGCCCCGAATTCGAAGACGATGTCCGCCTGAAATGGACAAGTCCAAGATTCAGCTTGCTCGCCATATCCAAATGCGCTAAATCGTTCCGCCTTTGAACCTTTCTGCCGAAGGAATAATTGAGGATGTTCGGGGTTTTTCGTAGGTTTTATGGATTCGATCGTCACATTTCGAGCAACGAATCGCGGCTTTGAATTCCCTTCGCCGTAGGGTTCAAGCAGTTGCAATTGCTCCGCAGTGCTAAGATCAATTTCTTCGAAATCGGCTTCGGCAGTTATTGTCAATTCTGGACGCAAATCTAGTCCCAGTAGCAACTGGTCGGCGTACTTTTTGAGAATCTCCTTTGCTTCTGGAAATACTTCGAGCGGAATCGTCATCCCGGCCGCCTTGGCATGTCCGCCGCCAGTTACAAGGTCCGGATGCCCGTAAATCATTTCTGCCAAATGGAATGCGTCAATAGACCGTCCGGAGCCATGAAACACCTGTTTTTCTTCATCATAAGTCATGACAAAGGCTGGCCGATTGAACCTCTCGCGCAGCCTGCCTGCAACGATGCCAACGATTCCAGGATGCCATCCTTGCCCCGAAACGATGACAAGCGAGTCGTTTTCTTGATTGGAATCTAACACTTGCTGTACAGCTTGTTCAAGCACTTCTTCGGAGTGTTTTCTCCGGTCAAGATTTAGTTGCTCGATCCGTTTTGCGACGGGTAAAGCGTTTTCATACGAATCAGCAAGCATGAGTTCAAGGGCAAGAGCAGCATCGTCAATTCGCCCTGCGGCGTTGATTCTCGGCCCAATTCCGAAGCCAACGTCGTAGGTAGTGAGGCCCTTGGTAGCCTTTTCTTTGAGCCCGGACTGGTCGTAAAGGGCATTCAGTCCATGCTTCTTTGTTTTTGAGAGCAGTGGCAATCCTAGCCGAACAAAAATTCGGTTCTCGTCTGTGATCGGCATGACGTCAGCAATGGTTCCGAGCGCAACCAGGTCCAAATATGCGTTTTGAAAACTCTGAACGGGCAGTACAAGCCGTTCCGCAATGGCCTGGCAAACCTTGAAAACTACGGCAACTCCGCAAATGTTTGGAATGGGATAATTGCTGTCAATCCGTTGGGGATTTACGAATGCTTCAGCATTTGGAATCTGTGTAACATGGTGGTGGTCTGTAACTACCACCTTCATGCCCAGTTCTTTTGCTCTGTCAATTTGTTCAAAGGCGCTTCCACCGCAGTCGCAAGTTAGGAAGAGTTTCGCGCCAATTTTCGCCGCATCTTCCACTTTTTCAACCGCAATTCCATAACCTTCTTTGATTCGGTGGGGGACATGCGGAATCACTTTGCATCCGATCTTTGTCAGAAACTTGTAGAAAAGCGTTGTGCTCGTAATACCGTCAACATCGTAATCGCCGTGGAGAAAGATCGTCTCGCCAGCATCTTTTGCCGCTAGAATATGCTGGACCGCAAGCTCAATGTCTGGCAAAAGCCACGGCGAATGCAGGTTTTCGCTTCCCGCGTACAGAAAAATTTTCGCTTCTTCAATCGTTTGGATTCCGCGAGCCGCCAATGCCTTGGCGATAATAGGTTTGAGATTGAGTTCTTGTTGTAGTGTTTCTACGATTCTGGAATCGGTTTCGGCGAGTTTCCAGATTGTTGTGTGAGACATTAGTTGGGGTTAGGGTGATGGGGTTTAGCGTGATTGGCAAACACCGAGTATTATGGACCCGAAACCATAGACCCTAAACCCTTCCCCCTACAGCTTCTCAACTTGAGTGAATTCGAGTTCAACTGGCGTATCGCGTCCAAAAATATTAATCAGAACTTTGAGCTTTTCCTTTTCCGAATTGACCTCTTCGATCTTCCCGGTGAAATCGGCAAATGGACCCTCTACTACTCGAATTGCGTCGCTCTTGCTCCAAGCGATCTTCGGCACTTCTTTGCTGGATTCAAGGTTCTGAAGAATTCTCCGTACTTCGTAGTCCTCGAGTGGCACCGGCTTATTTCCTGATTGCACGAAACCTGTGACCCCACTAGTGGACTTTACGAGCTTGTAGGCCTGGTCCGTAAGTTGCATTTGAATCAGAATATAGCCTGGGAAGACTTTTCGATCCATTTCATATCGCTTTCCACCTCGAGTGGTCATTTCTCGCTCTGTTGGAATCAAAATGTCATAGAGGTCAGATTGCCAAAGTCCCTCGACCTGGGCTCGTCGGGTTAAGACATCTTTGACCTTGTTTTCGTGGCCAGCGATTGTGTGAACGGCATACCAGCAGCGAGGCATTTTTTAGAAGCCCTCCGTCAGCAATTGCACGATGATGTGAAATGCCTCTTGCAAGCCGTAAAGGAACACAATGGCGATGGCGCACATGATTAGCACCACGCCAGTCATGCGGTTCGTTTCTGACTTTGCGGGCCAGCTCACTTTTTTCAATTCTCTTCCGACCTCATGAAAGAATGCGCGAGGCCCACGTTTGCTGCCAGGAAGCGGAACGCTACCTGTTGGCGGTTGATTAGATGATTTTGACATAGCCATTTTTCCCTTGCAAAAGCGGGGGGATGCAAAATTCTACCACGAAAATTCTTGAAAAAGTGCGGATTTTTGTTCTTATCGCACTTATAATAGTGTAAGTGAAGGTTTCGCATTTGGTCCGAATTGTAGGTATACATACTGCGTAGCGCAATTGCTTTCGAGAACCTTTGTGTTAGGGAAATGTGGAAATAATGGTCATAGTTCCGATTGTAAGGAGTCGGAAAATAGGCGGTGAAGAATGGCACGATCAGGAAATTGCAGTGAATTGGAATACATGGTGATGGCAATGATCGCCGCAAATGTAACGTCAGGCTATGCGATGAGAAAGTACATCATTGCATTGAGAGGAGGCCGATGGAGCACAGAGTCGGGTTCGATTTATCGAGCTTTGCAACGCTTGCTCGCTGCAAACCTTATAGAAGAGGCGGGAAAAGCAGGCTCGCCAAATCGGCAGCGAACTGACTATCGGCTTGCTCCCAATGGTTCTAAACTTGTGAATCTGTGGATGTGCTCAGCGATTGACCAAGATTTGATCGAAGTCTTGGACGACCCAGTCCGAGCCCGAGCCAGCTTTTTGAAACTGATTCCAGTTGGAGACCGACGCGAAGTCGTCGGATCCTGGATTTCAGACTCGAAATTGTTGCTGGAAAAGACGGAATCTGATATAGCGAAATCGAACAAGAACGAAAAGAGCTTTGAATCGCTCATCGTTACCGGATACAGAAACTTAATTCGAGCCCGGATTGATTGGCTTGAAACAGTTCGAGCAACGCTATAGTAGCAATTGGCCTCAAATGCGGCGAATTTTACTTATTGATCGATAGGAGTTTGTAACTTCTCTTTCCGTCTGGTGCTACAAAAGAAATAGTTTCTCCCGCGGCGGCTCCCCAAAGGGCTTGTCCCATCGGTGATTCGTTGCTTATCAGGTCTTTGTTCGGATCAGCTTCAATCGTAGACACTACTCGAACCTGGAACTTTTCACCGATTTCTTTATCTTCCATTGTCGCAACAGAGCCCATGCCAACAATGTCAGTTGGAATCATATTCATGTCGAGGATTTGAGCCGTACCGAAAATAGTTTTGAGTTCAGCAACCCGACTTTCAACAATCGCCTGCTCAAACTTCACTTCATCGAGTTCGTTATTGTCTTCCGAGAATTCGCCATGCTCTTGGCTCGCGCGAATTCGATCGGCAATTTCTGGGCGCTTGACAAGCGTCAAGTGCTCCAATTCTCTTTGAAGGCTCTCGAATCCCCCGGCCGTAAGCCATATTCCACCTGTTGCGTCATTCATTGCCATTATTTGCCCCACTTAGGCTGCTGCGTAAGTCGTGCGATTATATCCAACTATTGGCTCACCGCGAATATCACCGTTTGACGGCTCAACACTTGGTATCGGTTCAAATGTTATGAACTTGAGCACAAAAGTCCTGAAATGTTCACATACGTCCGGTTCTAATTCTGCGTTTCACCTTGGTCCGAAAATTCTCTGGTGCTTCCTATTTTCTTTCCACAAAATTACCTGTATTCCAATTTGGATGGTAGTCTTTACCTCCTATGCGCTTCTTTGGTTTTCTTGGATTGCTTTGTTGTGCTTTCGCTTCAGCGCAACAACCCATAGTCGCTGACAGCCTATTTTTAACAGTCCGGCCAGACATAACTGTAGTCGTCAAGGCTCATGCCACAGGAGCGAACATGGTTGAAATTACAGTGTTGAACCCGAATTACCCACCTGAACTGCTTCACGAAAGGATTCTGCAATTGGGTCGAAATCTTGGAACTGAAGCGAGAGGCATAGTAACCGGAAAATATCCGCTTTCTGGAAACGATCCTAAAATGGTGTTCGTAAAGGGAATGTTCTCGATAAACGGACTCATGGACTCAAATTCGAACACCATGCGGATTGAACCATTCTTAAAGGCGTTTGTAGGAGACCCAGAACCGCTCCAAATCAAGGGATTCTCGATGCTATTCGAGGGTATTCGACCCAATGAACGAACCGTAAGAACTTTTGAGACTCAGGCATTGAGGGCTGAGGCTCGCATACTCAACAGCCCTAAGCCGGCAATTGAATACCGAATCGAAGTTCTGGCGAAAAGACCCGATCAAATTGAGTTCCCTGATCGGTTGCCAGAACCAAAGCCTGTACAAATACCGTCCCATTCTGACGACGGGTTCCCATTCGTAGGCTGGATTGGGATCGGAGCAGCCGCACTAGGTGCGGGTGCTTTGGTATACTTGTCGCTCCTGAAGCCTGGCAATAAACGCTTGAAATCATAAGGAAAAAGAGGTTTTGACAAAGTATGCGTGACGCTGCAAGTATAAATATTCATGAGCTGATTGAAATTGGCTATCAAGAACGAGCTTCGGACGTTTTTATCAAAGCTGGACAGACAGTCATGATGCGCCAACATGCGCTCGTGAAACCGCTCCCAGGTGAGTTTCCAATTCTCACTGCAAGCGACTCGCAGAGAATTATCGAAATCCTTTTGAACGAGAAGCAACGCCGCGTTTTTGAAGAGACGATGGAAATGGACCTTGCCTTTGCGGTTGGAGACAAGTGCCGAGTTCGTGCAAACGTCCACATGCAAAGAGGCGGATGGGGAATCGTCTGCCGAATCATTCCACTTCAAATTCTAACTTTGGATCAACTTGGTTTGCCACCAGTCATCAAAGAATTCTGCAAGCATCGTTTAGGCTTAGTGCTTGTCACAGGGCCAACGGGATCTGGAAAAACGACATCCCTTGCAGCGATGATTGATCTAATCAACGAAAATCGCCTATGCCACATCGTTACCATTGAAGACCCGCTTGAATTTGTTCACAGGGACAAAAAGGGATATCTTACCCAGCGCGAAATTGGAATTGACACTTTGGATTTCCAACCCGCACTTCGTGCAGTCGTTCGTGAAGCACCTGACATCATTCTTATTGGTGAAATGCGTGACGTAATGACGATGAACGTTGCCCTTCAAGCTGGCGAAACTGGCCACTTGGTTTTTTCAACGGTTCACACGTCTTCTGCTTATGAAACGATGGATAGAATTGTCAATATGTTTCCACCGCATGAAAAAGACCACCTTTGCCTTCGAATGGCAAACTCCCTACGCGCAATTGTCGCCCAAAAGCTGGTTCCAAGGGCCGACGGCAAAGGGCGTGTTGCGGCAACGGAAATTCTGGTTTGTACTCCAACTGTTCAAAAAATGATTGAAGACGGACATTTCCACGATTTGTACAACGCGATGAATGAAGGCGAATTCTGGGGAATGCAAACGATGAACCAGAGCCTGCTAAGATATGTAAAAGCTGGAGTGATAACGGAAGAGTCTGCAATGCAATATGCGGGTGTGGCTTCTGAGTTGAAGCAGTTGCTTCGCAGATAAGGTTGCAAAGAAAGTTGAGCTATTCGATAGACGATTTGCTTAAGGAGCTGGTGGCTAACGACGCCAGCGACCTTCATTTTAAGGCCGGCCAACCGCCGGTCTTTCGTATCCATGGCGATCTTAAGCGCATGGACAAATTTCCAGTCCTGAGTTTGGAAGAATCCAAGAATTTTCTTCTTTCAATCGTAAACGAAGAACGTCGTGCTCGCCTTTACAGTTTCAAAGAACTTGATCTCTCGTATTACGTTCCCGGCGTGTCTCGGTTTCGGGTCAATATGTTTTGGCAACGCCATAACATTGGTGCTGTTTTTCGCGTAATTCCGTTCAAGATTCGAACGATTGACGATTTGAATTTGCCGCAAGTAACCAAGTCGTTGGCATTGTTACCTCGTGGCCTCATTTTGGTGACGGGACCGACCGGTTCGGGCAAATCCACTTCGCTTGCGGCAATGATCCACCATATCAATACGCAAAGGCGAGCTCACATCATGACAATCGAAGACCCGATTGAATACGTTCATGAAGACCGAATGAGCATCATCAATCAGCGTGAATTGGCAACGGATACTCACACATTTACCGACGCTCTTAGACATGTTATGCGCCAAAACCCTGACGTAATTTTGGTTGGCGAAATGCGTGATCTTGAAACGATCCAGCTTGCAATTACGGCCGCCGAAACGGGGCACCTTGTGCTTTCTACACTTCATACCGTTGACGCTGCCCAAACCATAGATCGTATCGTTGACGTTTTTGAACCGGACCAGCAAGCTCAAATCCGAACACAGCTGAGTGTTACGCTTCAAGCGGTGATATCGCAAACTTTGCTCCCGTTAAAAGACGGCAGTGGACGTACAGCCGCTTTTGAAGTGATGACCGCAACTTCATCCATTCGCACCATAATTCGGGATGGCAAGACTCACCAGATGTATCACGACATTCAAACTGGCGCGAGCCTGGGAATGCAAACTCTTGACGGTTCGTTGCTCGATTTATTGCGCCAAGGCAAGATTGACTACGAGCATGCTCTTGCCAAATGTTCGCAGCCCTTCGACTTCCAACGTCGCGCAATGAATCAAGGATTGGTAGAGGGTACCAATGCTTGACATTAATCAGCTATTGAGTCGTTGCGTGGATATGTTTGGTTCTGACCTGCACATCAAAACAGACACGGGAAAAGTTTATGTAAGGGTGTTTGGCGATCTCATCGAACTTGAAGATATTCCCAAATTCACTCAGGAAGAGCTTGACTTAGCACTTCATCTGATCCTATCGTCGGAGCAAGTTGACCGATTTTACAATGATCTTGAACTTGATTTTGCCCACGAAATCGAGGGAGTATCGCGCTTTCGCGGAAACCTGTATCAGCAAAGAAGCAATAAGCAGGCCGCCTTCCGTGTGATTCCATACGAAATCCAAAATATGGAGGATCTGCAGCTTCCTACGGCTTGCTATGAGTTCATAGAACGACCGAGGGGCCTCGTTCTGGTCACTGGACCTGCTGGAAGCGGAAAATCTACGACGCTTGCCGCAATGGTTGACCATATTAATCGCACGCACCCGGTTCATATCATGACCGTAGAAGATCCGATTGAGTTCGTTCATGGAGACCATCTTGCTCTCATTAATCAACGGGAATTGAATGTAGATACAAATAGTTTTGCAAACGCGCTCAAATACGTCCTACGTCAAGACCCCGATGTGATTCTGGTTGGAGAAATGCGCGACCTAGATACCATTCACCTCGCGATAACCGCCGCAGAAACTGGACACTTGGTATTTGGGACGCTGCATACCGTAGACGCTGTTCAGACAGTAGATCGAATTGTTGACGTATTTCCGATCCACCAACAGCAGCAAGTTCGAATGCAGCTTTCCGTGAACCTCGTCGGCGTCATATCTCAAACGCTCGTAAAGAGAAAAGATGCACGAGGACGAGTTGCAGCGTTTGAAGCGCTCGTTGCCACGCCTGCCGTCCGAAATTTGATTCGAGAAAACAAGACTTACCAGATCAGTTCAATGATTCAGACTGGTGCAAGAGCCAAGATGCAGACACTTGATCAGTCGCTGGCGAATTTAGTGGAACGGTCCCTTGTAGATCTCGAGGAAGCCAGGTCACGAGCCAAGGACCCAGGCGAATTTGACCGATTGGTCAGCCTATCAAAAGGGAAGGGCGAAGACGGAGGCTCGGGACGAGTCGCTCCCTCTGCCGGGCCGACTACACCTCAAAAACCTGCTGGCGGTGTTCAAAGTCAACCAAATCGTCCTGGATATCGCAAAGAGTAAGCTGTGGACATTGACTCTGCATTGTTTCAGGAAAACGAACGCACTGCTTCCGAACAGTTGCCAACAATTCTGAAGACTGGCTCTTACAATACGGAATCTGGTGGCCTCCTGCAATCCATTGATATTGGCTACATGACGTTTGGCGAATTGAACGCCAACAGGGACAACGCAATCCTTGTTTGCCATGCTTTAAGCGGGAACGCTAATTGTCAACTATGGTGGGATCGAATGATCGGACCAGGCAAGCCTATTGACACGAATAAGTACTTTGTTGTTGGCGTGAACAGTCTTGGCGGTTGCAACGGCTCGACAGGGCCCAGCTCGATAGCAGACGACGGCAAGCCATTTGGCTCGCGTTTTTCGATGGTAACTGTTGGAGATATGGTTGCGGTTCAAGACCGGCTGCGCGAGTATCTTCAAATTGAGAGCTGGCTTCTGGTCTGTGGCGGCTCAATGGGTGGGATGCAAGCTTTGGAATGGTCAGTAAGGTTTCCTGACCGGGTAAGGGGCGTTTGGGCGACAGCTAGCTGCTCTGCACACAATGCAATGCAGATTGGATTCAATGAAGCTGCTCGCCAGGCGATTATTCGCGACCCAAAGTGGCTGGATGGAGACTACGATCTTTCAGACCCACCAGTCCAAGGACTTGCTGTCGCAAGGATGATCGGCCATCTTTCGTTTTTGAGCGAATCTGCCTTTGCGGCCAAATTCGGAAGGCGGCTTCAAGACAAAGAGGAATTTGAGTTTACGTGGCTGCCTGAGTTTCAAGTCGAAAGCTACCTAAATTATCAAGGGGACAAGTTCACCGGGCGATTTGACCCCAATTCGCTTCTTGTATTGACGAGGGCAATTGATTATTACGACCTAAAGTCGTTGCAAGGTGCAACTGCGAAGTTCCTATTTACGAGTTTTACCAGTGACTGGCTGTATTTGCCCGAACAAAGTCGGCAATTACTTGAATTAGCGACTGAAGCCGGATTGAACGCAACCTGGAAGAACATCGAAGTATCGTACGGCCATGATGCATTTTTGCTAGATTCTAAGGAACAAGGCAACGCCTTGAGCGATTTTCTTGAACCTTAGTCCATGATTTTCTGGAAAAACAAGATTCAGCCAGCAAGTAATAGGGCTAGGATAGTTGCAAACTTGCCAAGACTATGCCATACTCCTCTCTTGTTCGCGGGCGTAGCTCAGCGGTTTAGAGCGCCGGCCTGTCACGCCGGAGGTCGCGGGTTCAAATCCCGTCGTCCGCGCCATTTGTGCCGCGGTAGCTCAGTTGGTAGAGCAAAGGACTGAAAATCCTTGGGTCGCCGGTTCGAGTCCGGCTTGCGGCACCACCCTTTTTTCATGCGTCCTAAAGATCATGCGAGCTTTCTTCTTTCTGATTGCGCTACTTTTGGCCAGTTTGGGACTTACCCAAGATCACGTTTCGCTAAAGCCGCAAGATATATTGCGATTTGTAAGCATTGCCGAAGCTGGACTTAATTTTGATGCTGAAATCGGAAATGACGGTTCAATCTGGTTGCCCCGAAACATCAAGCTAATCGTAGCAGGGATGAAGTTGGAAGATGCAAAGGCGGAAATGATCAGCCATCTTCACTTCTCTGGATTTATCACACGTGGCCTCGAAATTCGTCGGCTCGGAGTTAAGAGCCATTCCGTTTTCATAACTGGGGCAGTCCGCAATCCTGGGAGCCAGCCGTGGAGAATTGGACTTCGCCTATCTGATATTGTTTTGGCGGCCAACCCAACGAACAGAGCCGACCTCGATCAAATTGAAATCCTTGATTCAGAAGGAAACAAGAGTTTCCATCGTTTTGTAACGCTATCTGCAACTGGACTAGGCTGGAATGTAATCCTGAAGCCAGGCGACACAATAACGTTTCTGTTGCTCGAAGCCGCAGCAGAGGTGACTGTCCTCGGTGAGGTTCGCCAGCCGAGCAAAGTTGACTTCTCACTTGGACTTACGGTGAAGATGGCAATTGGACTTGCCGGCGGAATTTCCGGAAACGGCAATCCCGAAGCTATTGAAGTTTGGCGAGATGGCAAGATTGTCCGAATCGTGAACCTAAACGTTAGCGACGAATTCCAGCTTGTTCGAAATGATCGCATTTTGGTCCCTCCGCGAAAGATCGAAGGGTGGATATCGGTGATGGGCGCCGTTGGAAAAGAGGGGCAATATGCCTTTAAAGAAGGAATGCGATTAACTGACGCATTGAATCTAGCCTCTGGATTTAGCCCGACAGCGATCAAAACGGAAATCTTGATCGTTCGACTTTCGAGCGGCAAGTTTGACCGTTTCAAGTTCAATTATGAAAAGATCCTGAAGAGAGAACAAGAGAATCCGATCCTGATGCCTGGCGATTCAATCGAGGTCAAAGCTAGAAAACCAGTCAATGGTGCACTTTGAAAGTAACCAGAGATTGGACCAAAGGCGTCCCCGAGCCAATTTCCGCATGCAACCGAATCGTTGAGACAGACAACGGCGAGCCGCTTGTTGACCTTCGAATTGCCGCACCAAGTTTGGTCATTCATCGCAAATCCGTGATCCCATTTGCTCGCAAAACGGTTGCAGAAATGGGTGAGAGGGCGGCTCAACTCATTCCAAAGGAATTTCGCCTCGGAGTCGTGGATGCATGGCGGCCGATTGAACGCCAACGAAGAATCTACGATTGGGTTTTTGAATGTGCAAAGGTCGCATATCCTGGTAGAAGCTACGCATCTTTGCGGAGAACCGTAAACCGCTGGGCGGCGCCGACAGATCAAAAGGCTCCTCCTGGGCATTGCACAGGAGCAGCGCTTGATATTTGGCTTCTCGACCTCAATGGCAACGTGATGGATGTGTGCGCGCCGTTTGGCAGATTCGACGCCGCTGCGACCCACACGTTGGGACTTTCTGATGACGCTAAGAAGCACCGTGACATCCTTGTTTCTGCGATGCTAGAAGCAGGGTTTTCAAATTGCCGCGATGAATGGTGGCATTACAGTTGGGGCGACGCG
>JANNJE010000404.1:0-15608 GCA_031405735.1 Armatimonadota bacterium
ACTTTTGAGAGAGCCGATGCAATTCCAGCCGTCACCTTCAAGACTTCATCTTCTGTTATTGTCAGGGGCGGTGCGAATCGGAATGTCCGAGCCCTTGTCTCTTTGGTGAGAATCCCAGCGTCCAGAAATGCCTTTGAAAGCAGGGAAGTGTCTGTTCCTTCTGCGACTTCCAAGCCAACCAAAAGGCCCCTATATCGAATATCTTCAATGCAAGGAAAATCGAGCTTTTTGAGTTCTGATGCAAACAAATCACCCATTTTCTGAGAGTTTTCCGAAAGCTTCAGATCCTCCATCTCTTGCATCGCAGCAATAGCGACTACACACGCAAGGGAATTGCCTCCAAATGTCGAGCCATGATCGCCTGGGTTAAAAACGCTGATCACTTCCTTTGAGCCGACAACTGCGCTGACTGGCATTATGCCGCCGCCAAGAGCCTTTCCGAGGCACATCAGGTCGGGCTTAGCATCTTCATGCTCCCAAGCAAAGCGTTTTCCAGTTCGGCAGAATCCAGTCTGAATCTCATCCCAAATCAAGAGAACATTGTTCTTGGTGCATAGCTTCCTCAACGCCGCCATATAGCCAACTGGAGGGAAGATGATCCCGCCTTCGGCTTGGATCGGTTCAATGAGTATTGCTGCCGTGTTTGGAGTGATCGCAGCTTCGACAGCTTGAATATCGCCGAAGGGAACTGTCAAGAATCCGGGAGTAAACGGCCCAAAGTGAGCCTTGTACTGCTCTTCGGTGCTAAATCCAACAATGGTAGTCGTCCTGCCATGGAAATTGTCTGTGGCAGTGAGAATTTCAGCCTTATCCGCAGGAATTCCCTTGACCGTATATCCCCATTTCCTTGCAAGCTTAATTGCCGTCTCAATGGCTTCTGCGCCTGTGTTCATCGGGCAAGCCATGTCCATTCCTGTGAATTCGCAAAGTTCCTTTAAGAATACGGCGAGTTCGCTTGTGTATACAGCTCGACTCGTGACAGTTACTTTTTTTAGCTGCTCAATCATCGTATTGACAATGAATTCGCTTAAGTGGCCGTTTGCGATCGCAGAATAGGAGCCGATACAATCTACGTACTGCTTGCCGCTTCCGTCCCAAACATAAATGCCCTTTGCACGAACGATATTCACGTGCAACGGATGGTAATTGTGTGCTCCGTATTTCTCGGTCATTTCGATGGCTTGTGCGTCGCTGATGGCTTCAATGTTTCTTAAAATTGGGTTCATTTATGATATTTCCTTTGTAATAGTTTGTTTGGCAAGCTTGAGTTGATTTTCGAGCGCAGTTTTGCCAGTTGCGCCACTCGAGTTTCGGTTTTGAATGCAAGCTTCAAGGGTCGCGACGGTTTCTAAGAGTTTATCCAATTCTGGGTCCCCCGAAAGGTCGTTTTGAACCCAAAGTCCTACTCGCTCATGAGCTTCTCTGAACGGTATTCCCTTTAGTACGAGGGCTTCTGCAATAGCCGTAACAGTTGAATCGCCTGCTGCAGCATTTGCTTTCATTCGTTCAGTGTTGAAAGTTGCGCTTTTCAACATCCCCGAAACAAGAATCAGGGAATCTTGAACCGTAGTCGCAGAGTCGAATAACGGCGGCTTGTCCTCTTGAAAATCGCGATTGTATCCAAGCGGAAGTGCTTTCATCATGCTCATTTGAGCCGTCCAATAGCCAATGATTCGGGCTGATCTGCCACGAATCAGTTCAGCAAAGTCCGGGTTTCGCTTTTGAGGCATGATGCTGCTTCCTGTAGAGAAAGCATCATCTAGCCTCAAATATCCGAATTCGTGTGTCGAAAATAGAACGATTTCTTGGCTGATTCGTGAAAGATGCTGCATGATTGTTGCGAAGACATGCAGCGCATCGCTGACAAAATCTCGGTCGCTGACTGCATCAGATGCATTCGGCATGGGACGCGAAAACCGAAGCTCTTTGCTTGTCATTTCACGGTCTATCGGCAGAGAAGTCCCCGCCAGAGCCGCGGCGCCCATTGGGCATTCGTCGGTGATTTTGAGAGCAGCTTCGATTCGTTGCCAATCCCTTTCTAGCATCCAAAAATATGCCAATAAATGAAATCCCAGAGTTATTGGCTGAGCTGGCTGCTGATGTGTGTAACCGGGCATTGGGTCTTGAAGATGCTTCTCGGCAAGTTCGACCAAAACGGATTGCAGGCTACGAATTGCCTTCGCAATCGAGAAGTATTTACGCTTGAGCCAAAGTTTGGCAGTTGTTGTGATTTGGTCATTTCGGCTTCGGCCAGCATGAAGTTTTCCTGCTAGCTCACCCACAGATTCGAATAGCAAAGCTTCGATTGCGCCATGCAGGTCTTCCGATTGGGAAATCAGCTCATGCCGTTCCAGAATCGCAGGCGAAAGGCTTTCCAACGCTTCTGTAAGCTTCGCGGCTTCTTGGGTCTGAAGCAAGCCGCACTTGGCCAGCATCCGTGCATGAGCTGTAGAAACATCGATTTCCTCTTGCAACAGATTCAAGTCGCTGTAGACGGATTGGCCGAATCGCCAAGCAGTCTCGTCCATGCTTTTGGTAAATGCGCCTCCCCAAAGTTTGTTCTTGGCCTCGCTCATAGCTTTAGCCCCGCATAAAGAAGGCTGCTCATTCCATGCGCCTTCACCATTCCTTCCATCGAACTTTGAATAAGGGCTTCGCCATCGTCAAAGCTGGCTATTGCTTCGCTGTAAAGCGCATTGGGACTCTCTCTGCCGATTACCTGCATTGCACCCCGATAGAGTTTGAGACGAACTGTGCCAGTAACCCTCTTCTGCATCGAGTCCGAAAATGCCATTAAGGATTCGAAGAGCGGATCGCCCCAAAGTCCTTGGTAGGCCAGATCTGCCCATTTTTGATCGACCAAAGCCTTGAATTGCCTTTCATCGCCAGTAGAAATCAGTCCTTCTAATTCCTTGTGAGCTTTGATGAGAAGCACTGCGCCAGGACATTCGTAGTTCTCCCGAACCTTGAAGCCAATCATTCGGTCTTCCATGATGTCAATTCGGCCGATTCCGTTATTTCCGGCAATTTCATTTGCCTTAGCGATCAATTGAAGTGGTTCCATTTGTAGACCATCGATCTTTGCCGGAATGCCTCTTTGGAAGCTAATCTCAACAACTTGCGGTTCGGCAGGACAATCTGAAATTGAACGAGTCCAAGCAAAGATTTCTTCTGGTGGCTCATAAGACGGGTCTTCCAATTTGCCGCCTTCAATCGAGCGTCCCCATAGATTTTCGTCAATGCTCCAAATCTTGTTTGCTGATTGCCCGATGGGTGCTCCGACCTTTGCAGCGTATTCGATTTCGGCGGTTCTGGTCCAATTGCGCTCCCTTATCGGTGCCTTGATTGGAATTTGAGGAGCATATTTCCTCAGTCCGAATTCAATTCGAAATTGATCATTGCCCTTGCCAGTGCATCCATGCACGAAACAAGCTTCGCCAACTGGCAATTTGAGGCTCAAAGCATGTTCCGCAGCTTTTTTTGCAATGAGCGGACGAGCAATCGAAGTCGAAAGCGGATAGCCAAAATAGTCTGCATTCATCTTCAAAGCTGCTACGCAATACACTTCTGCGAACTCCTGCTTTGCATCAATGGTCTTGTGAATCGTGCCAAGTTGAGTGGCTCTAGATTCGGCTTGCGCGATGTCGTCCAGAGGCTGCCCGACATCAATACAAACCGTGTAAATGGTCTCAAAGCCCTCTTCGCGAAGAACCGGAATGCAAACTGTTGTGTCAAGTCCTCCGCTGAAAATTACAATCGCTGTCTTCATACAAGAACCCCGTCTAAGATCAAACTCAGCAATGCCTTTTGAGCATGAAGCCGGTTGTCCGATTGACCAAAGATAGCAGATTGCGGGCCGTCAATAACACCTTCGCTGACTTCCAGTCCGCGAACCGCAGGAAGGCAATGAAGGAAAATTGCGTTCGGATCGGCAAGTGCCATAAGCTCCTCGTTCACCTGAAATTTGGCAAATCGCCGCTTCCGTTCCTCTTCCTCGTCTTCTTGGCCCATGCTCACCCAAACATCGGTGTAAATCGCATGGGCGCCCTTGGCGGCGTCTTCTGGCTGATAGTTCTGAGAGACGTTGGGGTAGGAATATTCGAGTTCGTCAGCTTCGTATCCTGGTGGAGTGCAGATGACGATTTCGTGCCCAAGATGAGCAGCCACAGTTGCAAAGCTGTTGCAGACGTTATTGCCGTCGCCGATCCAAGTCAGCTTTAACTTCTGATCGCCGAAGTTCTCTTCTATGGTAAGGAGGTCGGCAAGTGCTTGGCAAGGATGCTCTTTGTCAGTCAGCGCATTGATAACGGGAACCGTGGACCATTTGGCGAGCTCGACAATGTCGGATTGGCGATAGAGCCTTGCGACGATTACGGAGGCCCAGTTGGAAAGAACCCTTGCAGTATCCGCAATGGACTCTCTTTTGCCCATCTCTATGTCATTCTTGGTGAGATAGATCGCATGCCCGCCAAGCTCGTTCCAACCGGTTTCAAATGAAACCCGGGTTCTCAGCGATTGCTTTTCAAAGATCATTGCCATCATGCGGTTGGCAAGAGGGGCAACGATATGCGGGTTTTTGGCGCGTTGCCGTTTTAAGAACTTAGCGGTATCGAGAATCAGGCGAATCTCTTCGCCATTGAGGTCGGAGGCGGCTAAGACGTGCTTCGGCTTTGAAGCTTCGTTCGATATGTGATGATTGTGATGACTGTTAATGAGTTTTTGATAATCTTGTAATGCCATGGGGGCTCCGGGGTATGGGGTCTAGGGTTTAGGGTTTAGGGTCTAGGGTTTAGGGCTAGTGTCAGTTGTCAGTTGATGGGTTGTACGAAAGAGCGGAAGGCGGGAAGCGGATTCCGGCAACTGCCAACAGCTAACCGCCAACCGCAAACCGCTGACAACTGACAACCGATAACAAAAGAATGCAGGAGATTTGCGGGAACCTAAGTGCGTGGCTCGTCCAAGGCAAACCCCCTAGATACGAGGGCGACGGCTACGACGGCGGGCAATTGGACGCGACGACACCAACGTGCCGTTAGAAGATTCGTATGCGTTCATTAAATTGCCGAGCAAGGTTAATAGGATAGCTCATCAGGAGCAAAAATTGCAATAACTAAAGGAGCTCGAATCCGTCAAACTGGTTTGAATGGGCAGATTTGCACCGAGTTTTTGTTTTGTTGTTCTATCGTTAGCAGCAATTTGCGTTGCAGATGGCGAAGACACAAACGCTAGTTGGGGAGGATGGAAGGTTTCGACGGGCGAAGCATCTTGGTTTGGAACGCGACACTCCAGCTATCCGATTCCATTGATGTTTGACAATAGTCCTTCAACGGCATGGGTTTTTAGCGGCACATTTGCAGACCCTAACGCGACCGAAGAGGTCGATGGGAAGGTCATTTCAAGAAAGCTGAGGTCCTTTGAGGATCGCAATTGGATACATATTGGTCGCACCACTCCAATTGTCCTGGATGAGATTCGAATTATGAACGGCTACAATAAAAATCGAGCGACCTTCTCTCGAAACGCCAGAATTGTCAAAATTGACATTTTTAACTCGAATTCGGCCTACACCGGTGAGCAAAAACCTATCAAAACCGTTTCATTAAGCGACACGATGGGCTGGCATTCCATTTCGCTTCCAAAGCGGGCCTATCAGGGCATCAAGATTGTGGTTCGAGACATAAACCGTGGCACCGATCCGGACATCGCGATATCTGAGTTGGAACTGAGAAGGTCGAACAGAAGTGTGGGGCCGACTAAGCCAGACTATTATTTCTACTCGCCTGGCCATGATTGCTGAGGAGGCTCACTCCAGCTCGTCCGGTCGGACGGCAAAGTAATGGTGGAAGTATTTGGCGAACAATACGATATTGCGGTTTCCCATTCTAAGAGGTACTTCGCTGGTTTGAGTGATGTTCATAAACCTAAACCTAACGCATATGGAAGGATCTGGGTTTTCGATACGAAATCGCAAACGAGAGTCTTTAATAGGTATCTAACAAAGGACGAGACGTCCAAGTTCTATGCACTCTACTGGAATCGCAAAGATCAATTGGTCGAAGGCATGCCAGAAAACGGGGTTGATTCGAAGCAAGTTGTGCTTTGGGATCCTCGCAAACGGAATTGAAGTTTCTAGTGTGTCTTCGCGTCCAAAGCATTTTCAGCCATTCCAATGAGCTTTCGAATCCCTGCCGATTGCTCTTCTGGTGACACAACCTCAGCCGCCGGCAAATGCAAAAAGCCAACCAACTTGTCTGGAAATGAAATTGCCGCTCGATAGAGCATGTAATTGCACAAGTATCCGCCGGCATCGTTGCTGATCCTCCAGTGATCACAATCTTCAATGTCAATTAAATTCCAAAGTGAAGCCGGATAGGTTTCAGGACCGTTCGCGGAAGGCAGACTTGATGGCAGATATCCTCGCACATCTGGCCGTGGGCCGATGACATTTCGTCCTAGGGTTTCGATTCGAATTCGATCTGCCCTTTTGTCGTGCCCAAGGGCTAGAAATGCATCGAACGAATCCGGATCAACGGATTCTAAAAACTCATCAACAGCTTGATACGATACTTCGAGTATTTGGAATGGTTCACCCAGCAGTGGTGCGACCAATCCAGTTACATTTTCGGGAACATCCTCAAATGGACCGAATCCTGTAACGAGCCATTTCATTCTTCGAGTCTAACCCAATCAGGCTCGAATTCCAATGACCTCAAGGTACTCAGCTTCAACATAGGTCGTCCCATCTGTCGCCAAGTTGTTTCTTGTCCAAAGTTCAATGAGATCGTTTCGAAGATTTGGCTTGGCTTCATCTGACAAAGTTGCATAAGCTCGAAGAGTTGGACCGTAATATTCGATAAAGAAATCAACAACCCCAAATGGTTCCATTGGATAGCGGAACGGATAGGATCTCTTTTCAATCTCAAGCGAAGAAACTCCGGTGCCAAACCTCTCCCGAACTACATCTTCCTTTCCCCAAAGCAGTGGCGAAGGGAAAATGGCCGGAGGCGGAACATGGCTTCCGATGACCTTGAACATTTGCCCAATATGGCCTTCGGGAGTCCAGTTGCCCATCAGGATTTGCCCACCAGGTTTGGAAACTCGAACCATTTCGGATGCGACAAGCTCTGGTCGAGGTGCAAACATTGATCCAATTAGGCTCATTACGGAATCAAATGATGCGTCTGGAAAATCTAGGCTTTCAGCATCACCTTGACGAACTGTAGGTTCAAAGCCCTTTGAGGTGAGTTTCTCGTTGGCTTGATCTACCAGATTTTGGGCTAGGTCAATTCCAGTTACATCAATTCCCGATTCTGCTGCTGGAATGGTCAGTTGTCCGGCTCCGCATCCAATGTCCAAAAGAGTTGTTCCAGGCGCGATTTTCTGACGGTTGAAGTACTCAAGCGCACCAGGCAAGAGATATTCGGCAAAAACCCCATAGTCGCCCGCTTCCCAAGTGGCTTTGAGCCGTACTTTTAGAGATTCCATCTCGGGAGTCATCGTAGTCATTGATTCCATTTCAATCCTCCAACTCGTTAACTAGAACGAGAATTGGATTGATTATACGGCTTCTTGACAACAAAGTGCACATTGAAATGTGAACTACAAACGAGAGACAATTATGGAATCCAATTAGGTTTCCAGTGCCTCAATCTCGTGCTCATACGACTCAAACGGATTGCTCAAGTCAACATAATAGTGCCGATTGACCGCAACGCCGTTCCAATCGAACACATAGAACCTTTGACCTGGCTTTGAAAGTACAAAATCAACCAATTTGCCTCTTGCGAAAGCGCGAGTGTCAGTCGGCGGATCAGTAATGGCGTCGAGGATATCAAGCTCCTTGCACATGGCTTGGGTTTCGTTCATTTGGCACCAAGCAGAATACAGGCTCCTTTCGGGATCAATGTTGTGATATTCCATGTCAACGGAATGAAGGGCGTCGTCGCACGATTCCAGCCCGTTTTCGCTTCGGTACATTTCGACGATTTGCTTCTTTGCCACCCAGTCAATTCGGTCTCCCATCGCCATTGGGTCGTTTTCTAGTCCATCGAGAACTGATTCCCATTCTCGTAAAATCCAGTCCACCTGATCGTTCGCGCCCGAATATATTTGGCAAGCCTGCAAATACTTTCTTTGTATTTCAATTGCTGTAATATTGGAGCCATCTGCCAAATCAACGATCCATTTGAATTTGGGATCGCGGCTGACTTCACGAAGAGCAATCAATGGGTGATGCAGGTCTAATCCGAGCGGTATCAAGTGATCTTCCATCAGCTGAATCACTAAAGATGTGGTGCCGATCTTCAAGGCGTAAGCGTATTGGTTCTGGTTCGATTCTCCAAACAGGAGGTGCAATCGGGTCATGCCCTCATGAGCGTAAAAGTGTTCCCACTTCGGGTTGATGAGAGCTCGATTGAACCGGACGCGGCTTGCAATTGTCTTCAAAATATGGTCGGATCGTTGGCTCAGCTGAAAGTCAATCGTTGGATCGTTTTCCACTCCATAGACCCTTGAAACCCAGATGTAATCAATCGGGTTGTCTCGAACTTCTTGGATGTCTGGCAGGATTCGCTCGGTAGTCAAAATATGCCCGCCAACTCTGCCAACTCCCGCGAAAATTTGCCGAGTCACTAAGAATGCATAAAGGCCGTTTACGTCCGAATTGAAAAGTTCTTCTGTTGCCACAACGGAGTAGTTTTCGTGGCAACCAAACGTATGGCCGCCAAAGTGATCAATTGAATTGTTGTAGACATTTACAAATTCAGAGAGTCCAAGATCGCGGATGGCTCGAACGATGATCTGTTGGCCAGCCCGATCGGTTGCGACTAAATCTTTTAGCGAACGACATTCTGGAGTGGCGTATTCGAGGTGCGAACCAACTGCGTCAATATAAAGGCGACCGCCATTTCGAAGAAACCCTCCTGATCTTTCTGGTTCAAAAACATCATCGCGGGAATGAAGGTCTATGGCACCCAGCTTCAATTCATCGAATACGTACTCTTTGATTAGTTCGACAGCATGCTCTGGTTTTTCAAGCTCTTTTGACACCACTAGAGTGCCGAATACGGTCACGACTCCAAAGATTCGGTCAGTTGGTTGCCGGGGCATACGACATTCTACGCAAGGAACTCAGACCTTGTGTTGTGCAGGTACGCTCTTATGGCTATATGAACTCATCGCCAAACAGCGATCCGCTATTTTCAGATGCTTCGGAATGGGTTCGCCAAAGCTTTTTTTCTCGTTGGAAAGCGCTTTGGCCATCCTATCTTTGCTATTTCGTCTACTTGTTGTTTCACATTGTCGCTTCGCCGATTCTCGCGATCCATGGTTTGAGAAGGTCTCGAAAGCGTGGACATCGGGAAATCATGTGGACGAGGCTTTTAGGGGGAAGCCAACCTGAAGTGGGTGATCTGGGTGAAGTGGATAATTCATCCAATTCACCCGTATCATCCACTTCACCCAAGTCACTCATCATCTACGCCGGAGGCATGGGTGAAAAACGCGCTGGGCTTGCCTTTGCGGAAGTTCTCATCCGAGAACGAAAATCTCCAGTCGCGGTCTTAGTACAAGTCAGCAATGCTTCAAAGATTCAGCACTCGAAAGTTCCTACTGGGATCATGCCTTACAACAATCCGATTTCAGTATTGATTTTCCTATGGCGATGGCGCCCCAAGGCGATTCTTGGAGTTGAGTTTTGGGACAATCACCATTTTGCTGCGATTTGTTCACTCTTGGGAATACCAACAGCAATCTTCAATTGCCCGATTACCGAGCAGAGCATTCGGGGAATGAGCGCTCGAAAACGTTGGCGTTATCACCTGATTGGAGCGTATTGCTGCCAAGGGCCGGAACACGTTAAGAGACTGCTTCAAAAGATCAACATTTCAATCGAAAGAGTTATTGAAACAGGACCAATTTGCATTGCAGTTGATCCAGTTCAGGGCCGGGACGATACTCAGGATGAAGTTCGAAACGAACTCAAGGAGAAGCTCAAACTCGCAACGGATTCTTTTCCCATCATAATTGCAGGAAGCACTTACAAGGAAGAAGAGACCGTCCTTTTGGAGGCTTTCGATCTCATTCGAGAAACATTCCCAAATGCAGTTCTCATCCTGGCTCCTCGTGGAGTAAATCGGCCAGGTGGATGCGACTCGGTTTTGCTCGACCAGGGGAGGGAGTTTGTCCGCTGGTCTGCCGGATTCGAAGGGTTTTCCGATCTTAAGATTTTGCTTATTGATGTTACTGGCGAACTCAAATACCTTTATTCTGTAGGGCATGTTGCCTTTGTAGGCGGCTCAATGGGGCAACATGGGGCCGGTCATACTCCCGTAGAAGCGATGGCATGGAAGCTTCCGGTTTGTATCGGTCCAGTCCATCCTCAGCAAAAGCTATTGATAGATATTCTCGTTGAGAATGACCTGGCAAAGATTTGCCGAAATTCGCAGGAACTTCTTGAATTTTGGATTCGTGTAGCAAAAGATTCCTCATATCGGGAGAATGTGCAGAGGCGACTTGGTGAGTTGTTAGTGGATTCCGATGAGATGATTCTGCGAATTTACGACAACCTTTGCGTTCCGTCCACCTAAACATCCATGATTTTGCGATCCATTATCTTAAGAGTATCTGCCTTTGGCTGGGTAGAGCGCTTTGTTCGCAATTCCAGGTTACTCCGACCCTTAGTAAGGAGGTTCATTGGAGGAGACACTCTTGCAGACGGCCTTCGAAATGCAACGCCGTTGCTTGACCGCGGATTTTACATTTCGCTCGACCTGTTAGGAGAATCTGTCCATAGTTTGGCGGAGGCAAATGCAGCCCGTGATTCGTTCTTGGAAATCATCGAGCAACTTTCTACCGACTCTCATTTTGTTCCCTACGAACTTGCATGCGATGGTTCCAATCGCTTTGATCAAATCGAAAACATCAATATTTCGATCAAATTGACTCAATGCGGGCTCGATATTTCAGATGAGCTGGCTGATGAGAATTTTCGAAAGGTTCTTGCCTTAGCTAAAGTAAAGGGAACCATGGTCCGAGTTGACATGGAAGCCTCTGCATACACTGAGCGGACCATTGCCATGATCGAAAGGGTGTTTGCGGAGTATCCAAATGCAGGAACTGTATTGCAGTCTTATCTGTTCCGAACTCCTAGTGATCTGACACGATTGAACCAACTGGGATGCAGGTTGAGGCTCGTCAAAGGCGCCTATTTGGAATCTGACGATATTGCGTTTGAGAAAAAGGAACAAGTTAACGAGGCATACGTCGAATTGGCGAAGGAGATGCTGGAACACACAAATTATCCCGCATTCGCAACTCAAGATCCAAACATGATTGATGCAGTAAGGTCGTACGCCAAGGAGCATTCGATTGATAAGGCCAATTTCGAGTTTCAAATGTTGTTTGGAATTCGTCGCGACTTGCAAGACGCACTTTTAGCTGAAGGGTATCGAGTTCGAGTTTACGTGCCGTTTGGTGATTCTTGGTATCCATATTTTAGCCGAAGGCTTGCAGAAAGGCCCGCCAATGTTTGGTTCATTTTGAAAGCGCTGTTTAGGCGATAGTGTGTGCCGGTAAGAGTAGAATTTGAGATATGCGAATTGCAACCTTCAATGCGAATTCCATTAGGGCGCGCTTAGAGATCGTTTTAGATTGGCTCGCCGAAAACGAGCCAGATGTTCTTGCCATCCAAGAAATCAAGTGCGAGAACGACAAGTTTCCGCTCGCCGACTTCGAAGAAGCAGGTTGGAATGCGGCAGTATCTGGGCAAAAGAGCTACAACGGGGTTGCAATTCTCAGCCGCCAGCCGATTCAAAATGTTAGAACCGGATTTGAAGACCCAACTTGGACCGATGATTGCCGAATCCTGTGCGCCGAAGTGGGAGAAGTTTCAATTGTGAACACCTACGTCCCAAATGGGTCGGCAGTTGGTAGCGAGAAATTCGATTACAAATTGCGTTGGATGCCTCGGTTTGGCCAATTGGTAAGTGAGAGATATCGCACGAATCAGAATGTAGTTTGGTTAGGAGACATCAACATCGCTCCGACCGAAAATGACCTCTTCGATGCAGATAGGCACCGGGGAAAAGTAGGGTTTCATCCTGATGAAATCCAGGCGCTTGAAAAATTGAATGAATGGGGCTGGCACGATTGCTTCCGCAAGTTCGAATCTGGCCCGGGGCATTACACGTTTTGGGAATTCGTGATTCCAAAGGCGTTCGAAAAGAACTTAGGCTGGCGGATTGACCATATCTATGCAACAGCTCCATTGTTGGAAAAATGCACACGGTGTTGGGTGGACAAGGAGCCAAGAGCACTAGAACGTCCAAGCGATCACACGTTCGTTGTGGCAGATTTTGACGTCTAAGCAAAAGAGATGATTACCCATCGCAAAGTGCCGACTCCACCCAAAGCGGCAGAACCGGGGAAGACAATTCTTTTTAGCGTCCTCGCTATCGTTTCGCTGGTAGGGCTTGCCGTTTCAACTTTGGTGATTAAGAAGCCTGCTTTCGTTGATATTGATCCGCTTTTTCGGCAATATGTCTTGATAGGTTGCGGATTTGTACTGCTAATCTCTGCATCCCTAACAGTTCGCAAACCTTCGGGTGGTGATAGTGCGAACGCGAAGACTCTATTGATGCACCGATTCAGCATTGTGGGAATTGTCCTTGCAATGTTGGGCGCCTTTTTTCTTCTTGGACTGAAAGGGGATACAATCGCTTCCATTATTGTTTCTGGATGCGGGATTCTTTTGATCCTCGCGGTTGTATTGCCTCAGACTTTGAGCAAGTTGCCCCGCTAAACGCACTTTTGTAATTTCTCGCAAAGGAGCAAAGCACGCAAAGGGTCCAAAGATATTCTGAATGAACTTGTTAACACCAAACAAGTCCATCCGAATCCTCATCCGAATTGGCGAGAAGGATGCAAAGGAGATGTCCGCACTTTATCGGGTGAAATGGACTAACTAAAGGAGAAATGTAAATAGGAGCATACGAATTCTCATCTTCTCCCGCTCTTTACGATATTCGTGCCTCCGCGTGATATTTCGTGCCTACTGTTGACAACGCCAAGCTAGATTTGCACGCCAAATCTTATCTAATCAGCAATGGGGTAGTGGGTATGGTGAGATGCTGGGTAGGCGGGATGCGCCTACTCCACAATCCAAAATTGCACCGCTCACCGCTCTCAAACCTCTCATCCCAGAATCCCCCATTCAACCCATACAATCTCTCGCCTCCATGCCACAATATAACCAGGAACCCAACATGAGCACCGACACATTTCCCATCCGCGGCATAGACCACATTCGCCACTACGTTAACAACGCCCGCCAGAACGCCTATTTCTATCAGCACACCCTAGGCTTTGGTATTAAGGGATACAGAGGATTAGAAACTGGGTCGAGGGACCAAACCGACTATTTCCTGGTTCAAAACGACATCCGGCTCGTGTTTTCCTCGCCTGTGCGACCAGGGCACCCGATGGCGGAAAAGATTGCCTATCACGGTGATTTTGTTCAAGACATCGCTTTTGAAATGGACGATGTGGATTGGTCGTTCAAAGAAGCAGTTCGCCGTGGTGCAGAACCAGCTTATGAGCCGATGTCTTTAGAAGATGATTTCGGAACCATCCGCCAAGCTGGAATCAAGATTTACGGCGATACTATTCACTCTTTCATCAACCGCGACAACTATGTGGGAACCTTTATGCCCCAGTTCCGCCCTGAAAATGAGCCAGGCGACGGCGTAGGAATCATCACAGTGGACCATTGCGTTGGCAATGTCGAGCTTGGGAAAATGAACACCTGGGTGAAATGGTACGAAGACGTGCTCGGCTTCACCAACATTCTCACTTTCGATGACAAAGACATCAGCACAGATTTCACGGCGCTCATGTCTAAGGTCATGTCGAGCGGGAATGGGCGAGTCAAATTCCCGATCAACGAACCTGCCGAAGGCAAAAAGAAGTCGCAGATTGATGAGTATTTGGAATTTCACGGAGGACCGGGCGTGCAGCATGTGGCGCTTCTCACCGACGACATCATCTACACAGTCAAAAAGCTAAAGGCGCGCGGAATTCCATTCCTCACCGTGCCAAAGACGTATTACGACATGCTGCCCGATAGGGTGGGCAAGATTGATGAGGACATCGCCGTGCTGAGCGAACTAGGCATCTTGGTGGACCGGGACGACGAAGGTTATCTGCTGCAGATTTTCACCAAGCCGATCACCGATAGGCCGACTTTGTTCTACGAAATCATCCACCGCAAAGGGGCAAAGAGCTTTGGTAAAGGGAACTTCAAGGCGCTTTTCGAGAGCATCGAGAGGGAACAAGCGGTTAGGGGGACGTTGTAGCGTTGGATTGGAAACTTATGGAATCATCTAAGTGTCTTATTCTATGATGAACAATCGAAACGTGGATACCCTAGACAGGACCATACCAGCAAGAGCAGCAAAGGCTGCAAAACGCGCTTACAAAGAAGCGATTGCGGCTGGATTCAAAGTATTGATTGTCTCAAATGGCTCGCTGTACGAAGTTGGACCAAATTCCGCGCGAAGGCGAATCCGCTTTGTTGGACATCGTATCCAAGTTAAAAAAGGTACGAGAATCAAGGTTAAGTGACAAGCGAGTCCTTACGTCTCAGAATGATCGCTGGACCGAATGGTTCTGGCAAGAGTACCATTCGGTCTGACTTTGTATCTCAGTATGTCCAAATATACGTGAATTCGGACGAGATCGAAGCTAATATTCGTGGTACTGGTCTCGACCTCGCCAAATTCGGGATTCAGGCTACGATGGCGGACGTGGAGGCTTTTCTCGATTCGTCATCCCAATTTGCACTGGTAACAGGTTCAGGGAAAAGTAAATTTTCCCTTGTAGACGGGGTGATTCAGTTTGAGAAAGTTGCAATCTCATCGTATCTCGCTGCAGCCTTAGCCGACTTCATACGGCAAAGGCTCTTAGAGCAACGAAAGTCGTTCACGTTTGAAACAGTGATGTCCCATGCCAGCAAAGTGGCACTACTGAGTCAAGCGAAGGAACTGGGATATCGAACTTACCTGTATTATGTAGCGACTGAAGATCCCGACATAAATATTCAGAGGATCGAGAATCGAGTGAAGTTGGGTGGGCACTCCGTACCAATTGACAAGATTCGTGAACGTTATTACCGATCGCTTGACCTGCTGTTAGAAGCTATCCTGATTTCGGATCGAGCTTACATTTTTGATAACTCGGGCGGGCAAGGTGAATGCTTTTGCTTTGCCGAGGTAACTGGCGGAACGAATCTGGAGTTTCTGACGGACGAGTATCCTCATTGGTTCAAGAGTTCCGTTGTGGATAGAATAGGGACATGAAGCGCCGATTCAGCTTGCTAATTCTGTTTGCATTGCCGATATTCGTCCAAGGGCAAAAGCTTCCTGAGCTTGTTCGGAACAACCTGGGAGTTCCAGGATATCCAGGTGCGAAAGCCAATTTCTACCACATTGAAGGAGGCTTGATATTTGAAGCCGAGTTGGTAGCTACCACATTCGACCATTCCGTAAAGATAAAGGCATTCTATCTGAAGTACTTGCTGAATGCGAAGGTGGTTGACGACGGCAACGAACGCT
>JANNJE010000405.1:0-6241 GCA_031405735.1 Armatimonadota bacterium
ACACACCCGATAGGATCTATTTTGAACCTGACAAATCGGGCCAACTACGGAAGACCGAGCGTTCAAAACCGCTTGTGGCTACAAATGCGCCTTTATGGAAACCTGAGCCGCAATTCCTACTGTCGCGCACGAATGACCTAAAACTCACAGAGCGGCAGCAACTTGAAATCGAACGTATCGCAACGAATTGGCTCAATGTAAAGGCGAAACTTGAATCTCGGATGGCTTCTGCAGCTTCGGCAGTTGGAGAACGAAGCCCAACTAAGATGTCGTTGGCAGCCCTCAACGGCAACTTGAGCGGATACTCGGAGCTTTCAAAAACTTACAATCGTATTCGGAACAAGCATTGGAGTTCTGCAATCGCGATTTTGAGCGAGGACCAAAGGGTTCGGTTGGAGTCCGCCTTGCAAGCTGAAAAGGAGGCAAAGCGATGAGATTGCAATACTCGTTTTCAGCAATTTTGCTTTGCGCTATCTCGGTTAGTGGAGTGGCGCAAGTTCCCATACCGCAAAAACTATCCCTCGCCGAGGCAGTTTCCATTGCTATGAAAAGCAGTCCTACACTTCGCGCCGCTAGAGCGGAGTTCGATGCTGCAAAGGCAGAAACCGGTGCGGCACGCTCAAAAACTCGGCCACAGCTCTCGCTAAACAGCTTTGCTACATGGGGCAATATGCCTAATATCCTTCAATCTGCAATGGGAGTTGAGCCTCAGGCACAAATAATGGCTCCAGATGGCAAGTTTTTTGATGCGAACCTTATGCTTATGGCTCCGATCTACACGGGCGGTTTGCTGTCGGGCATCGTTGCCGCTTCAGTAGCGCGTGAAAAGGAGGCTTTCGCCGAACTCTCAGGTATGCGCGCAGAAGTCGCTTTGATGGTTCGAGGAGCCTATTTGCGCGCTCTCTATGGAGCGGAATTGGTCACGGCACAAAAAGCCCGAATGGAGGCAGCCGAAGCGATGGTTGGCGTTGCAAAGGCACAACTCGATGCTGGAAAAGGGATCGAGGCATCGGTTCGCCGCGCCGAAGCTGAATTTGGAGAAGCGAAACAGGAGTTTACAATGGCGGAAAACGATCGCCGGAAAATGATTCTCGACCTGCTAGCAGAGATGGGGGCAGCACTTGATTCCCCTATAAGCCTGATCGATCAACCCGTTTTTAGAGCATTCGAAGGAACATTGGAAGCGAACTTGATATCCGCGAAGCAGAATCGTGGTGAACTTCTTGCCATGAGGCAGCGTGCTCGCGCCGCGCAAGCAGAACTCTCTTCGGCACAGGGAGCGCTCCACCCTCAAATCTATGGATTTGCAATGGGTGATTCGTTTTCACCTCGAGACATGGAGGGAAAGAACTCCGGCTATACCATCGGATTAGCACTTAGTTTGCCGGTATTCGACGGCGGGATGCGACGATCCGAGATTGCTAAATCTCGCGCCATGCTCGAAAGAGCCAAAGCTGATGTAGAACGGATCGAGATTCAGACAGCGAAGGAAGTCCGTCAGGCTTGGCTCGACATTGAAACTGCAGCGTCAGTCTTTGAATCATCGCAACTTGCTCTTGTGGCCGCCAAGGCAGCATACGACGTCGTTGCGATCCGTGTCGAAAACGGTAAAGCTATTCAACTCGAGCAGCTTGATGCACTTGCCACCTTAACTAGGGCTAGAGCAAATCTTGCCAAATCTAACTTTGAACATCAGCTCGCCATCGCGAGATTGGATCGAGCCGTCGGCAGAGCCGACTCAAAAGAATCTGGAGAAAGTCAAAAATGAAAAACCAACTATTTGCAACACTGATCATCGTCAGCGCCATTGTTTTCCTTGGAGGATGCGGCAGCAAAGTTGACGACGAAATTCCGCCCGCCACTCCTCAGGCATCAATCAATTCAAGCACAGGTGAAGGCCTCAATACTTCGAAGGGAAATTCTCTTGGAAATGAAGTCTCTGGCGAGCACTACTCGATTACGCTGACTGGCGTGCCTACCGAGCTAAAGGTCGGCAAAGCAAAGTTGGTAGTAAAGCTCCTTCACCACGGGATTCCAACCAGTGTTGCAAGAGTCGCGATCAGTCTTTCCATGCCTTCGATGAATATGGGTGGACCTGAAGTCGAATTGAAGCACACGAAGGACGGGATTTACGAAGGCGAAGCTGAGTTTTCCATGGGGGGCGACTGGCAGGCAAAGGTAAGCGTGGAACAGGAGGGGCATCCCGGCGAAGCCGTCTACGACTTCGTCGTTATGCAATAGCTCATGAAAACATACCGACTCATAAGTGTTCTTCTCGTTCTGATCTCCGGGGTTTGCCACGCCAGCGTCGAAGCGCAGGCTGGACCCTACCGAATATCGCTGACAACGCAGCCAAAGGTGATACCGGTTGGCAAGGCAAAAATAGTTTTTACTATTTCAGACACCTCTGGCAAAGAAATGGAGGGTTTGGATGTTCGAGCAATTGCCAAAATGCCTGGAATGTTCATGGGCGAACGGGAGCAAAAAGCCAATGCTGTGCCTGGCGAGCCGGGACTTTATGCAATGCAAGCTGCATTTCCGATGGCAGGTGGCTACTCGGTTGATCTTAAAATTAGTGGGCACATGGGGGCTGCAACGGCTTCCATTCCGTTAAAGACAGGTCAGGATACGGGCGGAACTTCCGGAGCCGGGTTTTCATTTTTGAGCTTGATTCCTTGGCTAATTGCGCTTGGCATAATTGTCTTTGTTTTCATTCGCGTGAGAGCCTCCGGCCAGAAATTTGACGCTAAAGGTGTGTTTAACCGTGGAACGATTGGTGGAGTACTCCTATTCGGGGCGATGCTGGCTGTAGCTGTTTTCGCGGTCAACAATTGGCGACGCCAAGGTGCAATGACGCCACTTGAGGCGCAGGTAATGGAAATGAATACTCCTGCACCACCAGGAAGCACCGCAGTGCAACTTGCCACGGCAACTCGAGGGCAGCTTTCAGAAACGGTTACTTACACCGGACAAGCTGCTGGTTTCGTCGAGCAAGATGTGATCCCGCGGGGAACTGGGGTCATCATCTGGATGCCCTATTATGTTGGCGACAAGGTGAAAAAAGGGCAAGTGCTGGCACGGCTCGATACTTCTCAACTGAATCCACAACTTGCTGAAAAGGCGGCAATGTCCAACATGGCGGCACAAGGCGTCGGAGTCGCAGCAAGCGAGTACCAAACTGCTCTGCAAGAAATCGTCCAAGCCCGCGCTGAGGCGGCTGCAAAACGAGGGATGGTGGATGAGGCACTAGCAATGCATGCCGCCGCCCTCCAGGACAAAGAAGTCATGGAATCCGAGGTCTTGGCGATGCAAAACGAATTGGAATCCGCCAGGTTTGAGGTCGTAGCAGCAACTGAGAATTCGCGTTTCAGAACCGATGAGTTCAAACGAGCACAACAACTCTTCGCTCAAGGTGCAGTGAGCCGATCGGAACTACAGGAAGCCGAATCGGAAGCTGCAGAAGCCCAATCAAAACTGAAGCAGGCCAATTCAATGGTGCGTCTAGCCGAGTCAAAGGTTTCCGCTGCAAAAGCAGGTGTTAGAAAGTCCACAGCAATGATCGCAGCCGCCAAGCAGCGGATCCTGCAGGTGCAAGCGGACGTCCGAGCGGCAGAAGCCATGATCAAGAGCAAGCAAAGCGCTGCTGAAGCCGCAAAGCGGAACATCGCCAAGGAGCAAGCTGGGGTTG
Source organism: Armatimonadota bacterium (assembly GCA_031405735.1). Taxonomy (GTDB): domain Bacteria; phylum Armatimonadota; class Fimbriimonadia; order Fimbriimonadales; family Fimbriimonadaceae; genus JANNJE01. The sequence goes on from JANNJE010000405.1 coordinate 3,689, forward strand.
CGCAGGCTAGGGCGGGATATCAGAGTGCTGCTGCCCAGAAAGGATATGCCGAGCTAAAAGCAGAGGTTGATGGTGTGATAACTCAGCGCTTGATTAGTCCAGGCGTCCTTGTAAATCCCGGGCAAACTGTTCTAAAGGTATCGCAGACTTCTCCAATTCGATTGCAGGCAAGTGTCGCCGAAGCAGATCTAGCTAAGATCCCGGTTGGCGCAAAAGTCACAATAAGCTCCAGAGACAAGAAGGGCATGGACATTCAAGCGAACGTAAGTTCTGTCTCCCCATCGGTTGATCCGCAAGCCCGAACGGGTGTTGTAGAGGTTGTCTGGCAGAATTCGAATGCGAGATTCCTTCCAGGACAGTTCGTTTCAATGAACATCGAGATAAGTGAAAGTCAAGATGCATTGGTGGTGCCGAAGGACGCGATCCAGCACCCGCCAGGAGAAGAAGGAGGTAAACCGTATGTTTGGATCGCAGAGCCCAATGGCGAGGCTGGACAATTCAGCATAAAACGTGCAGAAGTTGAAACAGGGGCGACAAACGGAAAGCTGACTGAGATTCTGAGCGGCGTCAAAGAGGGCCAGCAGGTTGTAACTGCTGGAGCCATGTACTTGCGCGATGGTGGAACCGTCTCTGCTCAAGTTTCCGCTGTTGAGGCAAAGGGTCCGGTGGTCGAGGTCACTTCGGTTACTTACGAACCTGACACCGTTGAGGCTGAAGTTGGCAAACCAATCAAAATAACATTTATCCGAAGATCGGAACAGGGCTGTGGCACAGAGATCGTCTTCCCAGACTTAAAGATCAATAAGCCGCTTCCTTTGAATAAGCCTGTTGAAGTCACTTTCACCCCAACGAAGAAAGGCGTCCTTCGCTTCACGTGTGGAATGGATATGTTCGATGGCAAGGTGGTCGTTCGTTGAAGCGAGAACCGCTAAAGTTCGAAACAAAGCGGCACAACCCGCTGCACATGATTCACCGGTGGTCAATCGAACATCCGTACGCGATCATCGCGTTCTACGTTGGCGTGCTTGCGCTTGCCTGGATGGCAGTCACCGGGATCATTCCGAGGCGCTTCGCACCTTACGTTGAAAGTCCCATGATCGGCGTCGTGACGATGATGCCGGGTTTGTCTCCTCAGGAAATGGAACTGTACATTTCCAAGCCGATTGAAGAGCAACTTGTAAACCTAAAGGGTGTGCGTTACATCCGCTCGACTTCGCAAGATGGGTTTTCAATTGTCACGCTCGAGTTTCCCTATGGGACGAACATGGAGCGTGCGCTTGTTGATGTGCAAACGTTAATGAACGTCACTCAGTCGAATCTTCCCGCTACTGGCGCAAACCTGAAACCGTCGTTCGTCGTTCCGATTGACCCGCTGAACTTGCCAATTCTCTCGCTTGCTTTAACAGGCGATCCCGCCCAAGGCTGGGATCCCGTAAAGGTTCGCGAATTTGCAGACAACGAAATGGTTCGCCGGCTGAAAGCAGTGACGAATGTGTATTCGGTAGTGCCTTTTGGGGGATACCGCAGGCAAATGCAAGTGGTCGTTGACCGCGAAAAGCTAGCGGGCTACGGGCTCTCAATTCTGAACGTGCGAGACGCTATTGACCGCTTCAACGTGACTCGATCATCTGGAACTCTTACGCAAGGTTCGACTGAAGGGATTGTTCGCGTAGATTCGCGAGCGACCTCGGCACAAGATGTGCTGAACTATCCAGTTACTGGGTTCGGCGATGCAGGCAACGCCACCCCTATTCAACCTAGCTCAGGAGGCGGAGCCATGGGAATGGGCGGCGGTTCTGCTCCATCAAGTTCGGTCGTTCAAGGAAATTCAAATGGTGGTGCCAAGCGATCTCCTCGCGTGATTTACGTAAAGGACGTAGCTCGTGTTGAGGATTCACATTGGGAAAAGCGAAGCGGCTATCGTTTCCTTAGCCAAAGCAAAGATAAGGCAGCAGTGGTGTCTGAAGCTATTGAAGTCTCAGTCATACAAAACCCTGGGGCAAGTTCCGCCACCGTCGTTCCAGCGATCATGAGTGTCGTCGAACAAATTGAGAGCGAGAATCCAGGTTTGAAAGTCGAGGTCGCTTACGACAATGCAAGCTTCGTCGAAATCCTCTTTAACAATGTCTGGCATGAGCTTGGACTCGCAATTCTTCTTACTGCGATTGCCGTTCTATTTTTCTTGGGGGAATGGCGTGGCACCGTCATTGCGATGGTCACCTTGCCAACTTCCTTGGCGCTTGCGGTGTTGATGATGCTGCCCTTCGGAATGACTTTCAACAGTGGAACCCTCATCGGACTGCTGCTTTCCATAGGCCGTCTTGTTGACGACAGCATCATTGACATACACGCAGTGGAACGTCACTTGCGAATGGGTAAAGACCCAAAAACTGCCACGATTGATGGAATTGCCGAAGTTCGAGTGGCAGTAATTGCCTCGACTCTGATGATTGTGCTGGCGTTGTTGCCTCTTCTATTCGCTGGCGGAATCGTTGGGCTCATGTTTGTCGAGCTTGTTTGGCCGCTCATTTTTGGGCTACTGGCCTCGATGCT
>JANNJE010000406.1:0-3879 GCA_031405735.1 Armatimonadota bacterium
GGAGCCAGCGGAGTGGGCTGGGAAGTCTGGCTGGACGGTACCGAAATCACACAGTTCACCTTCTTTCAGCAGATGGGGGGTATCGAATGCAACCCAGTCTGCGCTGAAATCACATACGGCCCAGAACGGCTTTGCCTAATGGTCAGCAAGCAAAATTCGTTCTGGGAAGACCTGATGTGGAATGATACTTTGAGCTACCGCGAAGTTGATTTCCAGCTGGAAATGCAACACAACGTTTACAATTTCGAAATCGCCGACACAAACCTTTTGCGCCAACTTTTTGACCTCTACGAAGCGGAGTCAAAGAGGGTGATCGAAACTGAGGTTTTTTGGGATAATGAGCAAGGAATTTTAACTACGACAGAACAACCAGCGCTTTCGGCGGAAGTGCTAGAAAAAGTTGTTCATAGGGCTGGCCCATTGGCGTTGGTTTACCCGGCATTTGACCTTGCTCTCAAATGCTCGCACCTATTCAACTTGCTTGACGCTAGAGGAGCCATTTCAGTTTCTGAGCGGGCTGTGTACATCAATCGAGTACGAAATCGGGTGAAAGCTTGCTGTCAAAAATATATGAGCCAGTTTTCAATACCGCAAAAAACATAGCCAGTCCAACTAGCGAACTAGCTATCGTTTTTGTTGGCAACTGAAATGCTACAGCGTCGAAACTCGCCATTTAACCAAATCAGTTTTCAGGTTCCAGCTTGGTGGACCTCTCTTGGCTGATTTCGATCGGACAAGCATTTTCATTTCAAGCGAAGATGGATGCACATATTGGCTCGGTCCGATTCCGATCACCCTAGTGATCGTTTGGTCAGCAAGAGTGGTTTGCTCAATGTCCATTTGAGTCCAAGTTCCCAGTACGTAATTATACAAAGAGACCTGCAGGTCTTGGCCCGCAGAATTGGAACTGACCTCGACGAACGCTTGAAGGCTTAATAGGGTAGGAGACGGGGCAAATGTCTTGTACTCGACCGCTACGGGCCAAACTGTATTTCCAGCTGTCCTTCCCGTATTAACCGTGAAGTACACATTGTTGCTGCTCCAGGTGCTCAAGTAGTTGCCCGATGTAACATTACCGGCAATCACGCGTGCCTCTGAAGCTGGTAACTCGCTTAGAGTTGAGTTAGAATCTACTTCAAGTCTCATTGCAAAATTTGCTGCAAAATCTGTTGCTCCTTCAGCATTAAAAAGGTCAACTTCCATGAATTCGTAGATTCCATCTGCAGGATCGTCAAACCAGAATTGATCTTCGCTCGAACCGATCTGGGGCACTCCACCGCCCGAAAAGAAGCATGACCAATCGTCCATAAATGGCCCGAGATGAGAGCCTGATCGAAACTGCTGAAAGAAGAAGATAGAATCGTCGGTTTGTACAATTCCCGCAGCCGCGATATTGAACGTGATCATGTAGGTGCCGGGCACCTCTGGGAATACCGACGTATTGAGCACAGCGGTAAACGGTCCGCCAAATGAATCCACGACAATGTTTGAAAATGCACTATTGCCGGGTCCCATGTCTCCCAAAAACGTATCGTAAGCACCCCAAACTACGAACGGAATCGTTCGATTTGGAATCGTCCAGCCTACAGATAGCCGCTGCCAAACAGCTCCAACAGCGATTCCACTAGTCGTGAGGTCGTCAAGCGCACTGGGCTGTGGCAAGGCATTGCCAAAATAGAAGTTTGGCCGATCATTTTCGTAGCACTTTTGGAGAGAGTCGCTTTCTCCGCCTGGCCGATAGCTTGAGGGCTGATATCCCTTCCAAATCGTCTTGCCAACTGGTTCAACGGTAAACGGTATTTTTAATCCAGAAATGTCTCGATACGATCCGTCTGCCTGGCGGATTTTTCCGTGCTGGACAGTAAAGAACCCGCCCAATGGATCAGGATCGTCGGCCATAGCCATCCCAGCAATAGCAAACAGTGAAGCAAATAATAATCGTCGCATAAAAAAACAGCTCCTGCCTATTAGTCTAGCGCGAGAATAGCAAAGTTCCCATGTTTTTTGCAATAGCCTGGTACTTTCTCCAGCTAGCTAAGTTCACCGGTTGTAAATGAGCTGAGCGAGACCTTTTCAAACACGAATCGAGGGATTGGTCGCTTTCCAAAGTTCATTTCGATCATAGGACGAATGATCTGCTCTGTCATTACGATATCAGCAAGTTCACGGCGAACGGATTCAAGCTGCATCTAGAGAACTTGCAAATGAACTTTGCCGAGTGCAAGCGAACCTACCCGTCGGCCTTCATCTGTCGTCAGGGTCTGCCCAAGAATGGCTCTCGCGATTTCCCGGTTATGGTAGTCAATAGCTTCAAGAAAGGCAGTCGTGCCTTCGCCGTTTGATCGAAGCGTGTCAATCGAGACTTCTTCAGGAAAGACGATCGCCGTATTCTGATGCAACTGCCGAAGCTGACCCAAAATCGATGTCTGATCGGTAGCTGGAAGCCCTCTGGCGAACTTTCCAAGCACGGTTGGAGAAGCAAATCGTTCTAAATGCAACTTCCAAGCTCCTAGAAGGGATTGCTTGTTCTTCCAGTGCAGATAGGCCGCGTCAAGGTCGCTCTTCCCGTTTGGCAACAGGTAGTTGCTCCGGTTTGAATAGATCACGAACTTGCTGCTCGGCACTTCCCGCTGCGTTTCCCCAGGAACCTGCAAGCGAAGCGACTGGACATTTCCATAACCGTCTGCTTCGATTCCAAACACGCTAGGGTCCTTTGCTTTCACTTCGCTTAGCCAGATTTGCCATCGCGCTCCTCCCAAATCAGTTCTTGAACAGACCAGCCTTTGGCAAATGCGTCCATCGCTTGATGCAAAATCGTATGCGGCGAACCGTTCATATGCTCAAAATTTTCAAGCACAAAGTCAGTGCGCCTTTTCCCTTCATCTGAACCTGAGTCGGTTTCAATTTTGAATTCAGGAGCCATTGCTCCCAACTTTTTCAATGTAAGCGAAGTCTGCACCATCGCGTCCTGTTGCATCTGCTCGTAAACCGAATAGGAGAGCCCGTTCGGGGGCACGCCAGGCTGTTCAAGTGACATTCGTTGCGCCAAATTCAAGTGGGGCGCTACCTCTCGTTCGAGCCGCCTTTTGCGGCGGGAAAATGAAGACCATATCTTTGCCATTAGTTTTTCCTCTTGCTGTTTTCAATCTCAATTTGATGATTTCGCGATTTGCGATTCTTGCTGAACTCTCGCTCACCTCCAAGCTGTATTGCCGGAAAATACGATTGCCGCAATCCTTGGCATGCCAAGGAGAGCGACATGACCAAATCATCGTGAAAGCCGAGCGCAGCGGCCAGCTTTGTATTCCCTGAACTCGACACTTTGGATTCAAAGTGCTGCAGTTCACGCAATAAATCTGGTTGAGGCTCCATTTTGAGAGCATCGTTTTCAAACATCCACGCCAATCGATCAATGAGCGACGCCTTTGAGCTTGAAGTGAACATAGTTCCAGAAATCGAGTGAGTTGGAAATCGGTCACGAATCATCTCTAAGAGCGGATCGCCGATTCCCGTAGCATCGTAAAACGCGGATGCATTTGGAAATCGCTCAAGCACCCGTCCTACCCGCTCAATCTGCTGTGCCCACGGTAGCCCATGAAATCGGTCGGTTTCCCATAATTGAGCGTCATTTCGGTGCCCTGCAACCACAGTGACTGCTGAGTAATCCGTATATCTTGCCCAGTCAATTCCAATGCAAATGGGGGCATCAAAGCTACGATCCATAGAAGGAAATATTCGCAAGCTTGACCGATTCGTCGACCGCGGCATGTGCCGGAATACGGTCGAGGAACAGGACCTGGTAGGCGCCCATGCGTAGGATGTTGCGGACCCAGGGTTGGACCTGCGCGATGCCGATATGGACGATCGGATCGAGGATTG
>JANNJE010000407.1:0-3586 GCA_031405735.1 Armatimonadota bacterium
TGGCAGCGTGGCTGGAAGCGTTGCTTTGAATCGAAATCGCTTCAATTGCATGGGACAGCTTCAATCCTTCGGCAGAATTCAAATCTGCTGGCGACCTGAGCAAGATCGTGATTGAGGGAACGTAATGGAAGCCGATTCTGCAATATTGGCAAAGGCAGAAATCTTCTTCAAAGAGCATGTTCGAACAAACGCCGAAGCGATGGACGGCGACCCCGAAGTCCTTCGAATTGCCCTAAATGAAATGTGCCGCCAAGAACTGATGGCACTTCGACGCCCAGATGAATTCGGCGGACCGGGAGTCGGTGAACAAGCGTTTCGGCAATTCCAAGAAATGTCAGCAAGGTATTCAGGGGCATTGTCGTTTCTAGTTACTCAGCATCAAAGCGCTGTTGGAATGCTCGCGAAATCTAACAACGAACAACTAAAGGCCGGCTACCTTCCCAAAATGGCAAATGGCGAATTGTTGAGCGGAATCGGATTCAGCCAACTTCGCAGAACAGGACTGCCAATTACGAGGGCTACGCCAACAGATGGTGGCTTCCAAATAGACGGCCAGGCTCCTTGGATTACCGGCTTCGGCTTCTATCAAGAATTCTTGATTGGTGCAACTTTGCCAGATGGAAGCGCTGTTTACGGATTTGTTCCCTTCGCGGAATCGGAGCAAATTCAGTTTTCTCCTCCGATGAAACTCGCAGCGATGGAAGCTGCCCAAACAGTTTCAGCTACGCTCTTTGGACTTTCATTGCCAAATGACAAGGTGGTATTTGTCAAGCCCGAAGGCTGGGCGCAAAAAAACGACATGATCAACATCGTTTTGCAAGGGCATTTTGCCCTTGGATGCGCTCAGGCTGGGGTGGATCAAGTTCGCGCAGCTTTCGAAAGGAAGCAAATCTCGTCAATTTCCGAAGCTGCCGGAAAGCTGCAAATCGAATTGGATGCCTGCCGCACCGCCGCAACCGCAATTCCAGTAGACATTGACGCCGAAACAACGCCCGAAAAACTACGAATTCGCGCCTGGGCAATCCAATTGGCTGCGAAATGTGCTCATGCAGGTGTGATCGTATGGGGTGGGGCTGCAATTAGCTCCAAGCATCCGGCGCAGCGCATTTTTCGTGAGGCGATGGTGTATTCAGTTAGTGCTCAGACAACGGATATTTTGGAAGCATCGCTTTCAAGAATTTCTGGGTAAGTGGTGAAGCTGAATGGGCTATTTTTTAGTTCTCGTTATCGTGTGAATCTGCATCGAATTGTCGTTAGCAACGGTGATTAGAAACTTGCCATCTGCTGTAAAGCACAGCGGCGAACCAATTGGAGTCTGTCCTTCCAACTTTGCAATCAACTGAAAACGGACAGCATCCCAAACTCGAACGGTTTGGTCTGTCGAACTTGTTGCAACAAGTTTTCCATCAGGTGAGTACCTAACCGAGGTGACCCAGTCCATATGTCCCTTCAAGGTTTGTAGTTTAGTTCCCTTCTTAAGGTCCCATACAACTGCAGTGCCTTCGCGTTGAGCGGAAACAGCTCTTCCGCCAAAAACATCTACATCCCAAACTCCTTTATCATTTGCTGAGGCGTTCAGGGTCTTGGTACGAGCGTAGGCGGTCATGAGCCAGGTGCCGCCTCCATCCAAAGTGCCCAAAATCACATTGTTGCTTCCTGACATGTACTTTGCACCATAAAGGTTGGCGCCCTTTCCATAAACGACTTTAAGCTGCTTTCCTGATGGCGCAGCATAGAAGCGAAGCGTATCGTCTTTGCCTGTGCTGAGCACGATAGTGCTGGTGGCATTGAAACAGAGTGAGTGAATTCCTTTTGTATGAGTCCTCATCTCCTTAAGCTTCTTCCCCGTTGCCGCATCCCAAAAAAAGACTCTTCCTGACTCGTCTCCACTCGCGATGAGTTTGCCATTAGGGCTCCATGCCACAGCCATAGCAGGTTGAGGGTGTCCAGAAAGAGTGCGAACAGACATTCGGTCCTTTGCATTGATGATTCGGATGACAGAAGTTTCTAACGAAGCGACGAATTTTGAACCGGTTGGAGCTGCAGCGAATGCGACCGGATTGACTCCGACAACGGTCTTCATTGTTGAGATCGTTGTGGTTGACTGAGCGATTGAAAGGAGGCAGATAGCTGTTAGCATTGCTTGCATATTGTTCCTACGAGTCTGGACGCCTATGGACCGCCAATTCGATCACATTGATCCATATTTTCTTTGAAACTTGCTGAAATTTGAAAATTGTTTGTGAAATTGGATAGCTTTGACGTTAAAATAATTCTATGTCTATCCGAAACGATGCATCCGATTGGGTGTCTAAACTAGAATCGAGTGGAGTTGAATGCGACAGCAGCGCAGCGACTGCCAGCTTTGCTGTTGCTCGCCTTTCAATACTCCTTCAATCTCTTTATGAGAAAGCCTACGAACCGCTTGGAGTTCATACTTCTGGCGTCGAAGTTCTTCTCTCTCTCCATTTTCAAAACGACGCCAGGGGCGAAACTTTGGCTAGCCTTGCAAAGCGGCAGAATATCACTCCGGCCTCGCTGACCAACCGGATGGACCAGCTTGTCGCAAAGCAATTGGTGGAACGAGTTACTTCAAAGGACGACAAGAGGATCACGTACGCTCGATTGACTAAAACTGGCAAGGAAGCCGCCCAAGCCGCATTGCCGATAAAGTTGGGCGTCGAAGTAAATCTCCTTAAAGGTCTAAAGAAAGGCGACCGTAAAGATTTCGTAAAAATGCTCTTGAAAATCGCGGACTCGGCAGAATCGAAGGATGACCCTCAAACCGATTCGTAAAAAGCAGCTCGTGCTGCTAATGCTCGTTCGACACAATTGGTGCCGCAAAAATTTAAGTGCCCCATTTTACGCCCATTTCGGCTCTTAAATTTGCCATACCAATGTATTTTTGACTCTGGAACTAATCTTAATGCTGCTCGAATCCCCGAGCGAAAATCATCAGAGTCGGACTGTCCCAATAAGTTTGCCATACAGCATTCTTTACCCATTGGGGCGACTGTTGGCAACCCCATGACAACTCTAACGTGCTGCTCGAACTGAGAAACCCCGCCCCAATCTAGCGTATAGTGGCCTGAATTGTGGGGCCTTGGCGCGATCTCATTTACTATGATCTCACCCGAACGCTTTTCAAATAGTTCGACGCCAAAGAGTCCAATGGAACCGATTGCCTTCACAGCAGATATTGCAATAGCTGAACCGTCAATTCCGGATGGAAAAACATAGTCGCAAACTGCTTCGGATTGGACGGTCTCCATCGTGGGAAATGCTCCCATTGCATCAGGAGTTACATAAACCATCACTGCCAATTCTCGTTTGAAATCAACGAATTCTTCCGCCAGCCAACCGCCCTTAGACCAATCAGAACGATGCGTTTCGAACTCCTCAAAACTCCTGGCAACCCGAACACCCTTCCCGTCATATCCGCCAAACCTCGACTTCAAAACTATTGGAAAGCCAAGTTCGACGATTACCCTGTCAAAGTCATTTTCAATTGGAAAAGCCTTCGGAGAAGGAATTCCTGCGGACTTTAGGATCAGCCTTTGTTTGAGCTTGTCTTGAATCGTCGCCA
>JANNJE010000408.1:0-6459 GCA_031405735.1 Armatimonadota bacterium
GCGTGGACCAAGTCGGGGCAGGTGATCGAGTACGGCAATGAAGTACATTCTTCGTCGCGTAGCGAACGTGAGTCTAACGCGGCAGCCCAAGCTACCGAGGATTCCGCTAAATTGTGGCTGCAAACCGTTGGCCGAACCCGACTGATGACTCAAGAAGAAGAGCTTATGACCGCCATTCGTGCGCAAGCAGGATGCGAAGCCAGCAAAAGGCGGATGATCGAAGCGAACTTGCGACTCGTTGTCAACATCGCTAAGAAATTCGTTTCAAGGGGCCTATCCCTTCAAGACCTGATTCAAGAAGGCAATGTCGGCCTCATTCGCGCTGTGGAAAAATTTGACACGGCTCGCGGCTATAGGTTCAGCACTTACGCAACATGGTGGATTCGGCAGGCGATGTACCGTGCAATTAGCGATTATTCCAGGACGATTCGAGTTCCCGCCCATACCATTGAGGCATTTTCAAAATTGGGAAAGGTAGGGCTTAGGCTCCAAAGCGTTTTGGGAAGGGAACCAACACTTCAGGAAATTGCCGATGTGGCGGATTTACCTCTTGAAAGGGTCCAAGAGGCATTTAAAGCGCTTTCGGAACCCATTTCGCTCGAATTGCCCGTCGGTGAGAACAATGAAGCTTTTTTGGGCGACTATATCGTAGACCGGTCAGAAAACACGACAGAGCGCTGCCTGGATAGGGCAATGCTCAGGCGGCGAATCAAAGAGATTCTGGACACTTTGAGCGAGCGAGAAAGAAGCGTGATTGAGATGCGGTATGGACTCGAAGATGGGCGTGAACAAACTCTAGAAGAAGTTGCGAGATTCTTCGCGGTAACAAGAGAGAGGATTCGGCAGATTGAGCAAAAGGGAATGCGAAAGCTGAAACACCCAACCAGGTCTCGAAAATTGAGCGAGATGCTGGATTGAGTACTTTGCAAATTCCTTACCGTTGTCGGGGATAGATTAGAATTACCTCTTGTTAGTGCAGAGAGAGCACAATTGGGACGTGGGCACGGTCAAGCTACCGAAGGTCAGGCGAAATTCAAAATGAAGTCGAATCGCATGGCCTGGGCACCCATTTGGCGGAAGCTGAAGGATGTTCTGCCCACCCGTTGTGTTGCCTCATCCTACATTTTGGCTCAACAATGAACTCGCGGCAATGTCAACGTCGCTTAAACACCCGAACACAAAACAAAAAACCGGGGATGCAAGAATGCATCCCCATTGTTTTTACTTTGATTCCCAAAGTCAGCGCCTGCTGCTATTTGAGACTGCTGATTGGAAGGCAAGTTCACGAGTCAATCTGACTCCGAATTTTGTCCCAACATCAGTAGTCACATTTCGAGCCTTGGATGGATCCTTTTGGATTTCACCATAAAGGTAGCCAAGCGCACCGCCAATGAGCGTATTTGTCAATAAATTGCCCTTTGTCAAAACGGAAAGCAATGCACCGCCGCCAGCGCCATATCCAACCCATTTCAGATTGTCGTTCTTGGCACCTGCTCTAGCAACAATACGTCCGTTATCGTTGACGACGCTCTTTGAATCAAGCCCAATCAAAGTTCCTTGAATGTTGATTGTCTGACCGTTCGGCATTCGAATTCTGTCAAACGCTAGACCGAGCACGCCTGGAGTCTTTCCAGACTTGGCTCGAACAACGTCAACATGGCCTTCAAGCACTGCCCCGTAAGGCATTCCCTGATAGTTCGAATACTCGCTAGTTTCAAGGTTAGCAGTAAAGCGATCGCCCACCGATGACTCATTTGAGCTCAATTTCTGGTTCAATGAGAATGGTAGGACTGTTCCAACGCTCATTCGCATCGGTGTGTAGCCTGCCAAAGTTGGTCGCCCATTATTGAAATTGGAGAACTTCTCTGGGAACTGATTAACGATTCCTTCGCTGAGCATATCCGCCATCTTCAAAATCTGCACATGAACTTCGTCGTACTTTCGAACGCTGGTTCGGTAGTCGCCGTTTAGTTCTGCGGTTGCTTCTTCGAGGGTGAGATCAAGATGATCGCGCATCATATCTCTCATGTGGCTTTTGGTCCAATTCCGTGGATTTGCGCTACTGAGAAAGTCAGCGATTTGGTCGGAATTGTCGTACCAGTATTGCTTTTGATCGGCGACTTCTCGCGAGTCTCCTCTCTTTGCAGCCGAAATCAGTTTCGCAGCCGTTGAAATGTGCTCTCTAAGCAACTCTGTCAACTTTCTTCCTTCATTTTCGCCGTAAATTGGCTTGATCGCATTTCCGATGTCAACCTGATTCTGCATGAGCCGAGCCGAAGTAGCTTCCCTGTTCGGTAGATCGTGGGCGACGCTGACAATGAACATCCGAGTCCATGCCGTGTGATCTTCCCAAAGCTTCCTCATCGCGTTTTGCAGATTTGATTGATCCGCGTTCATTTCACGAGCCATTCGGTCTTGCTCAAAGCGCGTGCCGGAATTTTGACCGGTTTGTAGGATGGAGGCGTTAACCGCCAACGAAGCGCCAATAGAAAGCGCTATCAAAAGTGTCGTTCGTGTTTTCATTTTGTTCCTCAATTCTGTGTCTGCTGGAACCAGAAGTTCCCATATCTTCGTTGCCTCCGCTTCTGATTGATGAGCCCGAATTTGTGATGGGCAGGAGGTCTAGACAGCAGATTTGCAAATCTGTCCGATCCGACCTATCAGACCGGACAAATCTTACGTGTTTCAGTTACTTTCGATCAACCATTGCGGCACCCTGATACGCAAATTCGCGAGTCAATTTGACACCGAACTTGGTTCCGACTTCTGAAGTAACGTTCTGTGCCTTCGAAGGGTCCTTCTTGATTTCGCCAAAGAGATATCCAAGCGCACCGCCAATGAGCGAAGTTGAAAGTATGTTTTCCTTCGTCAAAATTGCGATGAGGGCTCCACCGGCAGCACCGTATCCAACCCATTTTAGGTTGTCAGACTTTCCACCAGGCTTTGCGACAATACGTCCGTTTTCGACGTTCACGCTATTCGAATCTAATCCGATCAGCGTGCCGTGAACCTTGTAGGATTGGCCGTCGAGCAGTTTGACTCGATCGAACGCTAGCCCAAGCACTCCTGGCGTGTCTCCGGATTTTGCCCGGACAACGTCAACGTGGCCTTCCAGGATCGCACCATCTGGAATACCTTGATAACTCGACAACTCACCAGTATCAAGGTTTGCAGTGAATCTGTCTCCAACTGAAGAACCGTTCGAGCTGAGTTTCTGATTCAGCGAGAAAGGAATAACAGTGCCGGAGTTCATGTACATCGCGGTGTATCCCGGTGGGGACTTCCAAGGATTGCTTACGCCCATCGTGTTGATTTCAACAGTTCGGGTTGAAGCGATCCAGTCAACGGTACTACCTAAGGATTCGCTAAGGAATCGAAGAGGCACCACTGTTCGGCCCCGAACAATTGTTGCTGGGGAGTCCAAAGTGACTTGACGGCCGTTTACCGTCGCGTAGTACGAGTTGACAGGAAGTCGAATAGTGTCTGTGCCGCGCTGAGCGACGACAGTTCGAGAGCTTGCATCCCATTCTACATTCGAATTCATGTGCTCGAACACTCCGCGAACGGGCACCATTACTCGGTTTTGAATCATGATGGGTTGTATATCGGGAAAGTTGACGAAATCGCCATTTACGGTCGCCCGGATATCTTGAGCGCCTGCTGCACTAGCTACTGCGAATGCTGCGATTACAACCGCTGCATGCAAATACCTTGAGCCTAGATTTCGATTTAATTTTGTTGAAAGTTTTGTTTTCATCAGTACACAGACTACTGAATCAAAACTGTATGCACAAGTCCGAGTTTTCCGTGTCAGCTATTCAGCCGACACGAAACGACGGACTTGCAGCTCTCACAATCGAGGTGTAAATTAGACGTGTTATGTGGACAATTGTTGTAATACTCTTAATCATGTGGCTGCTTGGCATGCTCACATCCACTACAGTCGGTGGGCTCCTCCATGTTCTTCTTGTAGTCGCCGTTATCGTTTTTGTGGTAAATCTCTTGCGTGGCCGACGCTCACTCGATTAGTGCTGGCATTAGTCCTGCAAATCTGTCGTGGCGACGGGGAGAAAAATGGAACCCAATGAAGACTCGTCACTAACTTTAAAGACCAGGTCACTTGCCGTTTTCTTCGGCGTGGGCGGCGTAGTGCTTGCAATCTGCCTTGTATGTCTTTTTGCAAAGTTGTGGCCCTTCGCTGTGCTCTTGATGATCTCATTGATGCTCGTCTCGGCATTGACGCCGATTGTTGGCCGCATTCAACGGAAGTTCAATCGCAAAACGGCAACGACCGTTGTAGTAATGGCAATGCTACTTGGCATCATGGCGATAGTCATTGTTACAATGCCGCCAGTCGCGTCCCAACTCTATGAGCTTGCGAACGATTTTGATGGACTATTCAAACAGTTTCAAGAGAGTCTCAAAAAAACGTCTCCTGAATTGGCAAAAATGTTGGGGCAAATCAAAGTTGCCGCAATGCCGCCTAGTGAAGCACAGCAAGGCGTTAAGGATGTAGTTTTTTCTTCTTTTACCGTCATTACGAGTTTCGTCACCGTTATCATGCTGACTGTGTATCTAGTCGTCGAAGGGCCAGCAGTGGCAACGGCTATGGTCAGTGTGTTTCCGCGAACGAACCGCCTTCAGGTTAGAAATCTGTTTGGAGAGATCGGCGAACAGGTCGGCTCCTACATCCGTGGACAGCTCATCACATCATTTCTTGCTGGATCAATGACCTACGTTATATTGACGGCGTTCTCAGTTCCCAATGCACTCGCATTGGCTTGGGTCATGGCAATTGCCGATGCAATTCCAATTGTCGGCCCGATTCTAGGCATGATTCCCGCTGCACTTAGCGCGTATAAAGTGAGCGACCAAACAGCGCTTTATGTAGCTATTGCCCTTGTCATCTACCATCAGATCGAAAGCTATGTGGTTGTGCCGTTCATTTATGGCAGGGCTCTCAAACTTTCACCGCTTGCAGTTCTGCTCTCCGTCTTGGTCGGCGCGACATTGCTCGGAGTTGTCGGTGCGTTTCTTGCTCTACCCTTTGCTGCAACGATGCCAATTCTTCTTCGCCACTTTAACGATTGGAGATATCAAGATGCAGACGGACCGAATCTGCCAGACGATGGCCTTGTCGAGGCATGAGCAGGAATCGAATAAGCAGAGCCAGGACGCATGTTTAGGTGGTCAAAAACTGTCCGCCGGTCAACGGACAGTAAAAGAGCGACTTGTTATGCGGCGTATACTTGATGAACACTAACGCTGTGTGCGAATACTACAAGGGCAAAATTGCGGCTTTAGTGGTGGAGGTGCAGTAACATGCTAGAGGAATCTAACGGCCATTCAGAGGTCAAAACAACGGGTACAACAGTATTATCGCCGAGAGAAGCACAAATTGTCGAACTGGCAATTGAGGGCTTGACGAACGAAGGAATTTCCCACAAGTTAGACTTGAGCATCGGAACCGTAAACACCTATTGGCTGCGCATACGGCTGAAGGTTGGCGGACTGGGCAGAACAGACTCGGTGGCAATTGTGATTAGGGATCGAGCTGAGGCCGCTCTGAGAGCGGCCAATCTCGTCAAAACGGACCTCGCAGAACTCGTGGCAATTCGCGAAGCACAGCATCTCGATCAGAGAGCCGAACTCGCACTATTGCAGCTTGCCATGGACCAGATCAAGTCCACAGTCTGGGCAACTGATGGTGACCTTAAGCTACAAATCATTGCGAATGGAGTCATGCCTGAGACTCATAACGGCGTCGTTTGGGAAGTTGGCAAAACCGTCTATGAGATTTTCAAAAGCGACGATCCTCTCCACCCGCCAATTGCAGCGCACCTCAATGCGCTTGTGGGTCAAGAAACCAGCCTCAGGCTCAAGGGCGAATTCAGCAATATGTTCCTACGAGCCATGCCAATGAGCGATGACGAAGAAGGCAACGCTGTGGTGGGCTGCATCGGGATCATGAATTCGGTAGAGGAATTGTCCCCTTCACATTAGCAGGATGATTTTCCCTCCTTTGAAGGAGGGACTAAGGGTGGATGGCAAGCATTTCCTGACGTTAACTGGGCGTACGATTTGAAATGGGTAATTCGCGCCACCAAACCTCAATCCTTCCCTCAAGGGAAGGAAGTATGCCCCTCTTCTTGCCAGTCACATTCGTCAGCCCTTACTTCGCTAAGGGTTGACGGGAGAAAAAGCTTTGCGTTCCGGTCCATTTCTCGCTATACTGGTTGCGTGGAACGGCTGGTTCAAGCGCGCGAACACGGACGGCGATACGCGCGAGCAGATGGAGGCCGTGATGATGGTGGGAGCGTTCGAGCGCGTGCTCGGGCTCACGGGAGGGAAGGAACACGACCTGGCCGAGGGCTTCAAAGAGACCCTCGTTCCGAAGACAGAGATGCTCGTCAGCGCCGCCACGCGCGTGCCGGCCGGTTGGTCCCGTGATCCCAGGAC
>JANNJE010000409.1:0-1126 GCA_031405735.1 Armatimonadota bacterium
TCGACCGCGCTTTTCATGAATTTGGAAGAAAGATAACTGATAGTGGACGATACCGATTCCGTAACTGTCACGTTCTGTTTTACGTTATTCGTGATTGACAGAATAGCGCGGTCGAGCCCGCGCACTCCCAAAGTCTAATAAGCCCTAGCGAAAACGACACGCTGCTTCGAAGGCTTGCCAGTTAAAACACAAGCTCCGGGCTCATTGTCGGATGGTTCCAGCGGCACAAATGGGATACACCGAATCGTTGCTTTGGTTCTCTTTGCGATTTCCTCTTCGGTTTCGGTTGTGCCGTCCCAATGGGCGACCACGAATCCTGCTCCACCGTCGCCTTCGAATGCAGCTTCAAATTCAGCCCATGAATCAACTCGCTTCGTATTTGCATTTCGGTGATCCAATGCCTTTTGATACAAGTCAGATTGCATTCTCGCAAGTTCAGCGATAAGAGTCAAAACGGCATCATCAATGGGCAAAGTTGTCTTCTCGCTCGTGTCTCTTCGAGCCATGACGACGCAGTTGCTCTCTAAGTCCCGTGGCCCGATTTCTACTCGAAGACAAGCTCCCTTTAGCTCCCAATCATTGAATTTGAAACCGGGTGACTCGTTATCTCGCTTGTCAACTTTTACGCGGATTGGCATGCCATCCCAATTCTTGCCTCGGAGTTCATTGGCGAGTCGGTCGGCAACGGCATAGGTTCTTTCTCGAGTTTCCTCGTCGCGACCTAGAGGCACAAAAACGATTTGATTAGGCGAGAGCTTTGGCGGGCAGACGAGACCCTTATCGTCTGAATGCGCCATTATGATCGTTCCAATCAGCCTAGTCGAAACGCCCCATGAAGTTGCGTAAACGTATTCAAGCTTTCCTTCGTTGCTCGTGAATTGAACGTCAAACGCCTTCGCAAAGTTTTGACCTAGATTGTGCGAAGTGCCAGCTTGGATACAACGCCCGTCTTGCACCAGAGCCTCGATGCAATACGTATGCTCTGCACCGGCGAATTTCTCGTTTTCGGACTTTGTTCCAGTCAAAACTGGAACCGCCATCCACTCTTCAGCAAATCTCCGATAGACGTTTGCCATCTGAATCGCTTCGTCTTCGGCCTCTTGCCAGGTAGCGTGTGCGGTATGGC
>JANNJE010000410.1:0-4383 GCA_031405735.1 Armatimonadota bacterium
CTTCACCAAGGACAAGCAGGCCCAGCCAACTTAGCAAACACGCCTCCGGGCCGGTTGCAGAATCACTTGTATCGTGCAACTGAAAACGCACCAGCGCCGGATTTTGTATGTGGATGTTTTGCCGGACTTTTGACAGCAGAAGACCGGTTCCGGGCAGACGATATTCTTGCACGAACCTTTCCTTCAGCTAAAGTTCGTTCCGAGCCAGACTACTATGCCGCATTGATGGCATCTGAGGACGCTGATGTTTGCGTTGTCGCGGGGACTGGATCTGTCGTGTGTTCGCTAGTCAATGACAAGTTGAACAAGTCAGGTGGAAGGGGTTACCTATTTGGTGATGCGGGTTCTGCATTTCAATATGGCAAAGCTTCAATCCAGCACTTTTTAGAAAGTGGAAAGGATGGAATTTCGGAGGCACTGGCTCGTGTGATCGAACAAAGATTTGGTTCCCTTGAGGAAAACGAGGTTCTCGCCAAACTGTATCGTGGAGGTCTGCCTGCGGCGCAATTGGCAAAACTAACTGCGCCATTCGCGAAGGACGTAAAAGCTGGATTGCCTTACGCAACTTCGGCATTGGAACTGCAAACCGACGCATTAGCAAAAGTGGTTAAATCGCATATAGACCGATTTCATGCGGTTAGCCCGGAAATGATGATTTGCCTTGCTGGAGGACTTTGGGATATATCTTCAGTTTTTAGGAACGCTTTTGAGTCGAAATTGCGTCATTCCCTATCGGACCGTGCAATTTCGGTTGTACGAATTACAAAACCGCCAGTCTACGGAGCTGTCGAGCTTGCAAAGGAGCTAGCTAATTGAGTACTGAATCGAGAAACCCTAGATCATTTGGACTTGAAAAAATGTCGGCGCAAGAAATTGTGCGCCTCATGAACGAAGAAGAATTCGTCGTCATGCGAGCCATGCAAAGTGCCGAAGAAGGAATCTCAAAGGCCATCGAACAAGCCGCAAAATCGTTCCAAAATGGGGGCCGAATTATCTATGTCGGCTCGGGCACGAGCGGGCGAGTGGCGATTATGGACGCCGCCGAAATGACGCCCACATTTGGGCTTGATCCAAACCCCTTCATAGCAATTATTTCTGGAGGAAATTCTGCCGAAGGCGTGGCAAAAGAAGACGCCGAAGACGACGAGCACGAGGCGGTTGAAGGGCTGAATAAACTGGGACTCGGCCAAAATGACTTGGTAATTGGAATAACAGCAAGCGGCAAAACACCATTTGCTGTCGCAGCGGTTCGGCACGCAAGGCGTAAAGGAGTCTTTACAATCGGAATTGCAAACAATCCAAACGCTCCGCTCCTCAAAGAATCCGATCTTGGTATTTTGATAGACACCGGCCCTGAGGTCTTGACGGGTTCAACAAGGCTCAAAGCCGGCACGGCTCAAAAACTCGTTTTGAACAGAATTTCAACAGGTGCCATGGTTCTTTCCGGAAAAGTGATTCAGAATTTGATGGTAGATGTAAAGGCGAAAAATCAAAAGCTCAAGGATCGTTGTTTGAGAATTGTAAGGGATCTGAGTTCTGCAACGGCAGACGAGGCTCGTGAATCTCTTGAACAAAATAATTGGAACGTTCGCAGCGCAATCGAGTCTTTGAACGGCGTAGTCGTACCGAAGAGGTAGCCCAAGGCGGTACCATAGTTGACTCATGAAGCTGCATGAGTATCAATCCAAAGACCTCCTTTCATCCTATGGCGTCCCTGTTCCCGAAGGCGACGTTTCCGACAATCCTGAGGGTGTTCGAGAAATTGCAAAGCGGCTCGGCGAAAATGTCGTCGTCAAAGCGCAAGTACTTATGGGCGGGCGAGGCAAGGCTGGAGGCGTAAAGCTATTCACATCTGCCGATGAAGCCGCCCAATTTGCGGGCGAGTTGATTGGAAAGAAGCTGATCAGCTATCAAAACCCGCAGGGAATGATCGTCGAGAAAGTGCTCGTTGTACGAACGCTGGAAATCGCTCAAGAGTTCTATTTGTCCGTTCTGCTGGATCGCGACGAGCAAAAGCTTGTCGTTATGATCAGCGCACAAGGCGGAATGGACATTGAAGAAGTCGCCAAAACAAACCCAACAGCTATCGTGAAACTGCATGTGGACCCAGCTTGGGGATTGTGCGATTTTGAGATTCGATCGGCGATGAACGAAGCCAAGATTCCAGCTCAGGCGCATGGTCAAATGGCACTGATGATCAAGGGCCTAGTCAAGGCGTATTTGGCTTCAGATGCTGACCTGATAGAGGTAAATCCTTGCGCTCTGACTCCTGATGGCAAACTCATCGCCGCCGACGCAAAAGTCTCCATTGATGATAATGCCCTGTTTCGGCACAAAGAGTATCAAGCGACGGCGGACGACGCTGCCGAAGACCCAATCGAAGCTGAAGCCACGAGGAGAGGAATTGCATACGTTCGGCTTGAAGGCGACATAGGAATCATGGGGAACGGCGCAGGGCTGGTCATGTGCTCACTCGATGAGGTTAGTGCGGCAGGAGGAAGTCCTGCTAACTTCCTTGATGTCGGAGGCGGAGCTCAGGCGGAAAGAGTTAAAAGCTGTGTCGAACTAATTCTTATGAATCCAAAGATAAAGGGATTGTTGATCAATATCTTTGGCGGAATCACTCGATGCGATGAGGTAGCCAAGGGTTTACTATCAGCTTTTGAAGAAATGGACGTTTCCGTTCCAGTTGTCGCCCGAGTTGAAGGCACTGCGGCTGAGGAAGCCAGAGCACTTTTGGAAGGCTCTCGAATCGTGCCGGCTACCACAATGCAGGATGCGGCACAAAAAATCGTCCAGCTTGCCGGAGTCTAGCTTTGCGAACTAGTTTTTGAGTGGCTTGCCATTTTCCAGCATGTGCCGAATTCGGGCAAGTGTCAACCCCGTTTTGCAAAGTGTCAGGAAGGCAACTCGCTCCTGCAGCAATGCAGATTCAAAAGAGGACGCTTTGGTGAAGACGTATTTGACATTGTCAGCGATCAGTTCGTCATGACTTGTAAGTTCGCCCTTCAATTTAAGATCTTCTTGGGCGGAATCAATCATTCCCGCAATGGGGCCCAGTGGTTGGAGCCATACCGGCGGCTCGCTAGGTATCGCACGAAGCGCTAAGGACTTTGCAGTTTGTATGAGTCGGTCTGGATGAAAGCAAGTGACATCGGTTTCGCGCAGGATTCCGGCACGCTTCGCGTCTTCGGCATTGGTGGAAACAAAACCGGTTGAAATTGCCATGCAAACCTCCACAATTCGCTTGGCACCTGCCGATTGAGTTCGTTGAGCAAGCAGGGCAGTCCCTGCCCCACCAGGGATGAGGCCGACTTTTGCTTCAGGCAGCCCTATGTTTGCCTCTGAATGGCTGCAAACTTTCGTGCAGCCCATAGCCAATTCCATACCGGCGCCTAAACAATATCCAAAAACGGCAGCCACGCTTTTTACAGAGCCAAGCCGAAGCGTCAGATTCTGCAAAGCCAGAAGAGCGTCGTCAATGGCTTGCCAATTCTCTTCGGAAATCGCTTGTTCAAAAAACGACAAATCAAAACCAACAGAGTAGTTCTTTGCTTCGCTCGTCAAAACGATGCAATCATTTTTGGGATTGTCAAGAAATTGTGAAATGCCTTCCACGACCTTTGGTGTGATCGTGCCCATTTTGGTAGTTAAGGAAACTGCCTTTACACCGTCTCCTAAGTCGCGGACATTGAAGCCAGTATTTGACTCCAAGATCGGGAACTCACTAATGGTTGAGTACTGAGGCTCAGGCGCCAATTGGACAGATTCGCCCCCAAAATTCCTCTGGCTCGTGCCCGAATAAAACGGCTGATCCGACATTCCAAGCGCAGTCGGTCCGATTGCATCAATCAATTCAAATGGGCCCATTTCCCAAGCAAATCCCCATTTCATGACTCGATCAAAGTCCTGAATTGAGTGGGCAATTTCCTCTTTTAGAAAATCGGCGTACTTTAGAGTTGGAATCAAGTGGTTCCTGAGGAACTCGCCTGCTTCATCTTTTGACTCTAAGGCGCAACGAATTCGCTCGCCGAGCGGTTTTTTGGAATGTTCTTTGAGGCTCGGAATCGTAATGTCGTACGGCTGACGATAAACAAGCGTTCCCAAATCAAGAACGAGGAATTCCTTTCCTTCTCTACGATAGTAGCCTGCGCTTGATTTTGAACCGATGTGCCCGCGTTCCATAAGTGTCGCCATGGATCGCGGAGTGTTAAGCGTATCCATGTGAGGGTCGTCCGAACAGCGGGTCTGCAAATTCGTTGCGATGTCTTGCATGATGTCGAGCCCGACGATATCGTTCAGTCGAAACGCCCCACTCCTTGGACGGCCCAAAAATGGCCCGCAAATGGCGTCAACGGCCTCAATGCTCAAACCGAGCTTTTC
>JANNJE010000411.1:0-8487 GCA_031405735.1 Armatimonadota bacterium
ACCAAAGGCTTGCATCTGCAACACCAGCTTTCCCCGCATTTTCATACAGTTCGGCGGCTCGTCCTCGTTGGCTTGTCGAAACATACGCATTGCCTAGAGCAATGATGATTTCGGTCGAGTTGTTTCCAAGTGTTACCGCTCGCTCAAGAAATGGAATCGCTTCCGCCGATTTCTTCAATCGCACATAAGCAAAGCCAGCGTTTGTTGCGAAGCTTTCATTGTCCGTTCTTAGGTTCGAAGCGCTTGCATAGTGCATCGCGGCGCTAGCCGCTTCGCCAAGTCCTTCGCATGCCGCTCCAAGATTGTTGAGTGCGAACGGGTCTTCGGCTTTAATCCCAAGAGCTTTAATTAGTGCAGCTTTGGCTTGTGGATATGCCTTTGATCGCAGGTGGATCGTGCCGATGTTGTACCAGCCTTCAAATGAAGCTGGACGTAGGTCTACGAGTCGAGTGAAAACTGCTAACGCGCGGTCATGATTCGCTGTCATCATCTGCGCGCTGCCAAGGTTGATCATGATTTCAGGATCGTTTGGTCGCTTTGCATAAGCAGTTTCGAGCATTGGCACCGCATCTGTTGGCCTATCAGTCCTCAAATAGAGAAATCCTAGCCAAGCATTGGCATCGGCATCTTGTGGCCGGGATTTTTGAAGCAATTCGAATTCTGAAACAGCTTCAGCGGTTTTTCCGCTTCGATACAGCGCGACGGCGGCGTGAATATCTTGGGCAAATTTTCTGTCAGCTTCGGTCTGAGCAAATGCTCCCGAAGCTAACGTCAAAGCAAGGGTTACTACGCAAAAAATCTTAGTTTTCATCATCTTTTCTCGCCTATTCAAATTTCCTTTGGCGTCGCCAGCCGGAAAGTAAAGCTTACACATTTTGTGCCAAAACGGCGCCGATGCTGGTTGTTGGTTGTCTGTTGTCTGTTGTCAGTTGTCAGTTGTTGGTTGTCAGTTGTTGGTTGTCTGCCGTTAGCAGTTGGCGGTTAGCGGACCACAAACCTCATTCTTAATTCTCAATTCTTAATCCTTAATTCGTAATCCGCTCTCCGCAATCCACATTCCACAACTCCTAAACCCCAACTATCCATACAACCAAACTCAATCCCTCAAATCTCTTCTACGCTTGCATTATGTCCGGGATCGCAGTTTCGTACGCTAATTTGAGATTTTCGACAGAAATGCACGATTCTGTGTTCCGCCACCTTATATTCAGGCTGTTCTTGTCAGATTCAATTGCACCCAAAATTGATCCATTCAATCCAGCTTCCTCGATGAGCCGAAATGCCTGATCCAGATTTGATTCTGTAACGCCGACTAACACTCTTCCAGGCAATTCGCCAAAGAAAGCTGCCGTCGCTGTCTCGGCGTAGTTGAATTCAGATCCCCCGAACGCCACTGACATTCCAGCATTAGAGGCAATCGCCACTTCTGCCACAGCAAAGGCAATGCCGCCTTCGCTGGAATCATGGGCAAACTCGATGAGTCGTAAGGATGCAAGGGTTGCGAGAACTCGGCATAGATTTCGCTCTCCCTCCAAATTCGGCGCTACCGGTAGTCCGTCTTCGACACCGCAAACTTCCGCCGTAAAATCTGATGCTCCCAAGCCTTGCTGGCGAACAATCGCAAGCGGAGTCGAAATGAGAACAACCGAGGCTGAATCAGACCGGCATTTCATGGAAACCGCTTTTGAAGCATCCTCTAAAACGCCTGCCATGCCGATTAATGGCGTTGGCAATACTTCTAGACCCAAGGCCGAATCTTCATTGTAAAAACTCACGTTTCCGCTGATAATCGGGGTTTGCATCGCTTCCGCCGCATCTGCAATTCCCTTAACTGCTTGCTCAAACTGCCAAAAGACGTGAGGGCGCTGCGGGTTGCCAAAATTCAGTCCATCTGTTGCAGCGACTGGTTTTGCCCCGACGCATGCAACATTTCTCGCCGCTTCGCAAATTGCCAGTTGCCCGCCTATGTACGGATCGAAGTAAACATGTCGCGCATTGCCGTCAATCTTGACCGCGATTCCCTTCTTCGTGCCACGAGGAGCCAAAACAGCAGCATCGCCAATTCCACTGACTACAGCAGTTTGGGTCAAAACCTGCTGGTCGTACTGCTGCCAAACGTACCTTTTGCTTGCCAGATTCGGACTCGACAAAAGCTTTAGCAAGGCTTCTGTTGGATCGGTTTGAGGCAAGGTGTTTGGCTCGAAATTCTGTGCTTTGACATGGTAATCGGGGATTTCTGATGGCGGCGAATACGTTGGGCAATGGTCTGTCAAGAATCTCGGATCAAGGTCCACTTCTATATCGCCAAATCTCTTGACGACCGCCTTGCAAGCCCCATGTACTTCGCCAACTGGCACGACGTGAAGTCCCCATTTTTTGAAAACGTCCTCGACTTCTCGTTCTCTTCCCATTTGAACAACTGCGAACATCCGTTCCTGGCTTTCGCTGAGCATCAGTTCATAAGCACTCATGTCGGATTCGCGCATTGGCACTTTGTCGAGGTCAATATGCATACCGACATCGCCCATGCTTGCCATTTCGACCGTGCTGCAAGTTAGCCCTGCGGCGCCCATGTCTTGAATTGCTACAATGGCACCGGTCGCCAAGGCTTCGAGCGTCGCCTCAATCAATTGCTTTTCAGCGAATGGATCGCCGATTTGGACATTTGGACGCTTGTCTTCATCGTCCTCTGTGAATCCTGTGCTGGCAAATGATGCCCCATGAATCCCGTCCTTGCCTGTCGCCGAACCCAAATAGTAAACGGGATTCCCTTCCCCGCTTGCCGCAGCGGTCGTGATTTCATCAAGGTTCAAGATGCCCACGCACATGGCATTGACTAATGGGTTCCCGCTGTAACGAGAGTGGAATGCGACTTCACCTGCAACCGTTGGTACTCCTACACAATTTCCATATCCAGCGATTCCTGCCACAACATGATCGAAGAGATATCGGTTTCTTTCGACGACTTCCGGTGCCGCTTCCCCATCCCGAATCGGCCCAAAACGTAGAGAGTTTAGAAGGGCGATGGGACGTGCCCCCATGGTCAAAATATCGCGGATGATTCCTCCGACACCAGTCGCTGCCCCTTGATACGGCTCGATCGCGCTTGGGTGGTTGTGCGATTCCACTTTCATCGTGATGCCAAGGCCATCGCCTATGTCGATAATTCCGGCGTTTTCTAAGCCCTTTCCTTCAATGGCTTCTTTGTACTTCTTGAAATAGGCAAGGATGGGGCGAGAGTATTTGTAACCGCAATGCTCGCTCCACATTACGCTGAACATGCCGAGTTCAGTCAGAGTTGGTTCACGTTCTAAAAGTTCAAGGATTTTTGAGTATTCCCCATCGTTCAGTCCCATAGACGTGTACACTTCGGGGGTGATAGTGGGCATGAAGAAGATTTTACCGCTTGGCGGCGTTTGTGTCCTTACCGTTCTTTGCCTGTTTGGCTGCGGAGGACCAGCATTCAACTTTGTCGGCGAATGGCGAGGTTTCCGGGACATAAAGGCCCTCCCTGGTGAAGACCCCACAATTCTTCGCCAATTGGCAAAACTCGACCTCACTATCAAGCCAAATGGCAAATTTGAACTCATAGAATCCGGGCTGCCTTACGAAGGAGCGACGCGAGAGCAAGGCGGAAACATGTACCTGAGGATTCAGTACGTGCTAGGAAAGTCGGTGGATTCGGAGCCAGCATACAAAAAAGTGGGGGAAATTGAACTCGAGCTTAAGCCGCTTGAAAACGGAAAGTTGCAATTCACTGATCCGGCTGGGTTTGACAAGAAGCCGATTGTGATGGAAAGGATGGGGAAGAAGTAATTTGGGAGTGCGCGAGCTTGACCGCGCTTTTTATTCCGAACGCAAAGCGCGATCAAGCCCGCGCACTCCCAAAAACTCGAAACCGAACTAAGATAAACTCCGTATGCATCATTGAACGTCTCCCCGACGTCAAAAGGACTAATATGTGGATTGTCGTATTTATCGTGCTCGCGCTCATTCTTGTTTGGGCGATTGCAACTTATAACGGACTGGTTTCCTACCGCCAGCAGACCTCCAACGCTTGGGCGCAAATTGATGTGCAGCTAAAGCGCAGGTACGACCTGATTCCCAATTTGGTCGAAACGGTCAAAGGCTATATGAAGCATGAATCCGAAACGCTCACCAAGGTGATCGAAGCTCGGAACATGGCGCTTCAGGCTAAAACTGTAGGGGAAAAGGGCAAAGCTGAAGCCGCCGTTGGTGCGGCACTGACTGGCATTTTCGGACTCACCGAAGCCTATCCCGACCTCAAGGCGAACGAAAACATGCTCTCGCTTCAAGAAGAGCTAAAGAGCACCGAGAACAAAATCTCCTTCGCCCGGCAGTATTACAACGACATGGTCACCCGCTACAACATCAAGATCGAAGCCTTCCCTTCGAGCATCTTTGCAACCGCTGGGGGCTTTAAGTCGAAAGAACTTTTCGAGATCGAAGATGTGAGTCAAAAAGAGCCTGTGAAGGTTAGTTTTTAGAAATACTTGACCACAGGAAGTCTCATAGTGGGTTAGTATATTTGTCATGGTTGCTAGAAACTCGACTTTAGTCTAGATTCCTGAATCTGGGATGGCAAAAATGAAATCTCGCTTAGCCCTTTTGTTTTCGTGTTGCATCGGCGCAGCACTTCCACAGGCAATCAATTTCAGCGAAGTTGAACAAAGAACCCAGAACCCGAAGACAATTTGGAATCCACAGAAAACGACTATTCCAAATACTTATGTCTTGGCCGCGAAAGAACTCTTAGGACACGGTCTCTCGGATCCTCGCGGAGGAAAACTTCGTCGAGTAAAGGTTCTGATCGGAAATGCATCGTGGTCGGACAAATTTAGCGAATACTCTACTATTGGCTGGGTGTTGTCCGGTGGGAAAAAAGTCGTTCTCGTTGATGGGTTGACCTATGATGTTGCCTCCGATCTGGGAGGCGCGAATGAAAGTGAGTTTCTGAAAACTTTTGGGGACATGAATCTCCCCCTAAACACATTTTCAAGATCAGTTTGGGTCACAGATGCGACAATTGCACTTCCCGCATTACTGTTGATTCGCGGTGAGACAAAACTCGCAGAGGAAATTTATGTCGAGGTTATCTCCCATTTGAGTGTTTCGCCGCATCATCTGAATAGGTTTTTGTTCGATCGTTACAAAATGCAAGTAGCCCATTGTCTCATGTCGAAAAGGGATAAGGAATCTGTGTATTGGGCAAAAAAACTTTTTGAGGTTGTAACTCGAAAGGGAGTTGACAATCTACCTATTGAATTAAACTCAAACGATCTTGAATACAGCATTGAAACAGTAAAGCAGATTCTAAATGACACCATTCGAAGGGCAAATCATCATAGTGGCGCCATAGATTTGGCTACAATTTCTAAGCTACGTCAGGACCTAAGGATAGAAGCACTTATTAAGAGACTGGATGAAATAGCCGTAAGGCAAATGGGGCAGCCAGGCGGCGGTTTCAACCTACTTGGAGATCCGGCTGTTCAAGCTCTCATTAAGGAAGGAGCGGCCGCCGTGCCGGCCCTGCTTGACGCCATCGAAAACGATCAGAGACTCACTCGCTCGGTAACGTTCGGCCGAGATTTTTTTCCGATGCGTACGATTCTTCCAGTCGAGTGGGTCGCTACACGTTGCCTAAGTGAGCTTTGGCCGTCATCGGGCCTTGAAAAGCAAAAACCTAAAGCCGACCGAGTTCAGAGGCTGAGGAAGATTTGGACTGAGACATCTTCCATGACCGAACCAGAGCGATACCTTAGAGTCTTGAAGGATGATTCGGCTGGAGGTCAGGTATGGTTCGAAGCGGCAAAGTCCTTAACTAGGCGCATTAGAATTGAGCCGACAGTTGGTAGTGCAGCAGGTCAAACCAAAAGAATTCTGTTCGGCGAGTCCCTTCGCATGAAACATGGCGAAGAGTTGGTCAGATTACTGGTCAAGCGTAATGAGCAAGTAGTTTCCATTCCGAAAGAACGAGACACTTCGAAATTATATCGATTCGAGGAAGGCATGCAAATCGCCCATTGCCTCGCAAAGTGGGACTTAACAAGAGCTTCCCAATCACTCAAACTGAGTTGCGAAAATGCCCTTCAGATTGCTCATGATTGGAAAGAGAGTTCCTATTATCCCGAGACTATGCTTTTCAACACATATGCCCTGTTGATTTGCGATTTGATTCTAGCCAACGATCTAGAAGCTGCCAAATACTATTCGAGACTGGAGAATTTATGTCATCTATCACTAAATATCCAAACGAACATACTCCGGCCGCTGTGGGTTGCACCCGACGATGTTGAGATTCAGAAAATCGGAAAATCCATGTTAAATAGTTTTCTGTCCAATCTAAAAACTAAGGGTGCATCCGATCCAGATTTTGGCCTCATGTTCATCTGCGATGGACTTCGCGTACCGCTCATCAATTCTCCAGCATACAGAGAAGCACTGGTTGAAGCCCTTAGATGCAATGTATTTGTGGGTTCTGCCCGAATCAAGGAGAGTGGCAAAGACTTCATTCTTGAGCACAGGTTGCTTGGAGGAGGGCAAGGCAACAGGGGACCGATTTCTAGAAGCGATGCGACAGAGATGTCCCGAGGTTTTGTATTGATCACGGCCGCAGATTACATCTGCCAACAAATTGCATTCTTGAAAGGTGCGGTGCCTTTCTCAATGGTTTGGCCAGGGACAAAGAGATTTGAAGGTATCAAGAAGACAATTGACTGGCTGCAAGACGCTTCGGTTGATTGGGAAGCAGTATCTAAGGATCAGGAATATTACGACTACATCGATAATTGGTGATTCGAACTAGACTCTACTTCCCGCCACTCGAGCGGGTGGGCGCACTTTGAAAGAAGAATGCCAAAGGTGGGTGCCAGGGTCATTTGTTCCGAACTTCATAGTGTCAATCTTGCTTGATAAAAGACTTTCGGAAGAATTGGCCCGAATCTGTTGGCTTGTTGGACGGCCCAACTATTCCCCTTCTTTGGAGGAGGGGTTAGGGGTGGATGGCAAATTTCTTCCAGATCTAGTTCAAACTGCTTGCCAATTCGAAATATTGGGGCGATAGCGAGTAGATCGGTCCACCTTGGAACCTGATTGAAAAATTCAGTTCCGATTCAAGAATTGTGCAATGATCGCCATCCAATCCCAACCTTTCCTTCAAAGGAAAGGAGTAATTTGACCACGATTGAGCGCACTGCGCCTAATTTTTAGTTCGAATTCGAACATTGGGTCAGAACCCTTCTCTACTTCCCCCTATCGTTCGACAGCGAGTACACCGCACTCAACACCCCTTCCATCTCGATCTCCTTTTCAAACGACAGCCCGGCGCTCATTGCCGTTCGGATCGAAGCCTCATGTTCCGGGTCAATCAGGGCGATCACTTTGGCTCGGAAAAGGCGTAGCCAACCAAACCTTTCGCCGCCACAGAACCGAAACCCTCGCGCCACCGGGACTTGTCAATCAAGTAAGCGATCTCGATTTCCAATTTGCCGTCAATGGTCCAGGGCAAGAGGCCGCACCGACCGATAAACTTGTTTGAAGACTTTTCAATTGTCGCCCAAAGCCCGAGACGGCGGTCATCAGGATGCCCTTCCAAGAACCATTCCAATTCCTCCAAAGTTTCTTCGGCAGTCCGAACGCCATCTGGGAAATAGCGGCGTATTTCGACGTCGTCGAAGAGACGGTACAGGTCATCAAAATCCTGAAGCGTAAGATGCCGAAACGAGAGCCTTGGTGTTTCAAAAATCGTCATTTCGAAGCGTTGACCCGTTTCAACTCATTGATCAAAAAGTCAATGTTCATAAACGGATCGCCGCCAGTGCGTTTCCACCGAACTTTTCCCGCCTTGTCAATGAGAATTGTTGAGTGCAATTCCATTTCCTCAAAGTCGTCATAAGATGAAAAACGCCTTGCGTTTTCATGGTTCTTGTCGGCAAGAAATGTGACATTGACTCCTTCGAGTACGGTGGACTTTGCAAACGATTCCGGTGCTGCGCTGCAAACAGCCAAGACAACCGTTTCCTGCGCCACAAAATCCGCCATTCGGTCGTTGATTGACTTCAATTGTCCGACGCAATGCACGCATGCATCGCCCAAAAAGAAGACTAGTAAAACGTTTTTGCCTGCATAATTTTCAAGGGTAACTGGTTTCCCCTCGCCATTTATAACATTAAGCTTTGGCGCATTGAACGGTTTCCAGTTCATCGGTCCCATCACGTCTAGTTCGACGGGACGATACGTGCGCTCCTTTTCAGGTGTTTCGGCGATTTCTTTTGGGCGAAGCCCAAGCTTTTCGACGTCGGTTAGCCACTTCAAACCCTTGTCTGCCTGCGACCAAACATAAGCCAATCGGCCAGCGTAATGAGTAGCGCGCTCAGTGTTCTTTAGCGCAAAGTGCGATTGAGCTAGGCCAGAAAGCGCAAATCCGTCGTTTGGCTCATTCTTCACCGCCCGCTCATAGCACTCGAT
>JANNJE010000412.1:0-6890 GCA_031405735.1 Armatimonadota bacterium
AAGCCGATTTGAAGAGCTTTTTGGAAGCGGGGAAGTAGCTTTTGCCAAGGGCAACCTTGCGCGGAGCTACGTTTGGAGATTGAGTGCGTCAATCCCATAAGCGGCTCCGCGCTCCACACGCTTCGCCTTACTTCTTCTTTCGCCACAGCCTAAATCGCTCTAAACCATTCCCAAGCGTGGGAATCCTTCTCTTTCTTTGCGGGTCAACAAGCGTATTCTGCCCTTCATATATCCATGGCGTTCGCCATAGCATAACCAGGGCAGTCCACATCGGCATCGAATGAAACCGATCTGGAAAGAGTTCAGCCGTCTTCTGTTCAATCAGCCGGGCACTATGCGCAGGAGCTTGGGGAAACAAGTGATGCGCCACGTGCGCTCCAAAATATTGGTGCATGGGATCGAGCCACTTGAGCCACCGTGGCAGCGTCACGCTTAGCGAAGTCGCCAAAACATCGCTTTCATCTGCCAGCGGGTTCAAAAAGTGGTTGGTTGCTATGTAAGAAATGACTATCGAATTTGCAACCATGAGTGGGACAAAGTACCCCCAAATGACAACGGTGCTTCCTAATAGGCTCGCTAGCGTGATCCATGCGCCAGCCATGAACATTAACTGAGAAACGATAACCACTTTTTCCCACGTGGAAGGCTTCTTTGACTTTAAATAAACGAAAACCATGCGAAGCTGCTGCTGATTCATTCGGTACGTAAAGGAACTGAAAATGACAATGTTTCTCAAAAATGGCGACAGTTTGTAAAGCCCGCGAAGGATTGGATTTTTTTCGTATTCCTCCATCGTGAAAAGGTGATCGGGATCAACACCCTCGACTTGCGTATGGCCGTGATGGTCGTCGTTGTGCCATCGGCGCCAAAGTCTTGGCGAAATCCAAAATGCTGAGAATCCGATACCGCAGAAAAGGTCTCGCCAGAACAAGCCTTTATGAGCGCCTCCGTGCCCTACATCGTGCGCCACAAAGGCAGTGCAAGCCATCGAATGGCCGATAGCAATGGTTATGAACGGTACAAACCACCACGTGAATTGAGCATAAAGCAAATACCAACATCCAGCGATAAAGGCAAAGTGAGCTGGAAGCCACCAAAGATTGGATCGGCTTGGTTTGAATGCATGGTCAGATAGGGCGCGTTTGATTTGTTGACGATAGTTCGGAGTTGTGCGTTCTTTGCGAGTGATTTCTGGGGTGATGGTTGCCATAGATATTCCGGAAAAATGGGATCAGACCAGGTTGGCCCGACTGTATATTGTGAATCAATTCAATGATTCCTATTCTATAGACGTTGAATTCCTTCAAATGAAGACAAATTGAACGCTTTTTGATGCGCATTTTTGCTTTCCATAACATTGCGAGCATTGCCTGACTCTCTTTCGGCGAAACACTCGAGATTTCGAAGCTGAGACTACTCAAAATCAGATAGAATATTCGAGATGCCACCCGTCGAGATTCTCATGCCCGAATTGGGCGAATCGGTTCATGAAGGTACGGTTAGCCGATGGCTTAAAAAAGTTGGCGATTTTGTAAAGGAAGATGAACCTGTCGTTGAAATAATGACCGACAAGGTGAACACCGAGCTACCTAGCCCAGCAAGTGGAATTCTCACTCAAATCTTGATCCCAGAAGGCGATCTAGTCGAAGTCTTCAAGGCGATGGGTGTGATTACGCCGGAAGGGGAGGCTCCGAGTGCTGAGAGTGGAGTGGCGAGTGTAGAGTCGAGAGCCGAAAGCGGAGAGCTGAGAGCGGAAGTTGAGAACCTCTCCCTTTCCCGAAGCGAGAGGGAGGGGCAGGGGAGGGAGAGCGCACCTGAACCAACCCGAACAAACCCGAGCCAATCCGATAAATCGTGGTTTTCTCCCGTAGTTCGATCTATGGCAAAAGCGCACGGAATTTCTGTTGCAGCACTTTCAGGAATTACCGGAAGCGGATCTGGTGGTCGGGTGAACAAAAGGGATGTAGAGAACTACCTAAAGTCACCCATTTCACCTAATTCACCCCGATCACCCATATCATCCACGTCACCCACGTCACCCACGTCACCCATTTCACTCACAACGACTTCGCTCGTCGGCATGAGAAAGATGATTGCCGAACACATGGTGAAAAGCTCGGCGGTGCCAACGGTTAGCACGATCATCGAGATTGATGTGACCACCATGGTGCGCTTCCGTGAGCAAAATAAAGAGAGTTTCTTAGCCAAAAACGGTGTCAAACTGACCTACACGCCTTTCTTCATCAAAGCTCTCTCAGATGCTATTGGCGAATTCCCATTGCTCAACGCAAGCCTTCTCGATGACAACCAGATTGTTATGAGTCAAGCCGTTCAAATGGGCGTTGCCGTTTCGTTAGGTGCTAAGGGCGATGAAGGCTTGATTGTGCCCGTTATTCGAAATTGCGAAGCTAAGACGATTGTTGATATCGCTCGTGACCTTGAAAGCATCGCGGCCAAAGCTCGCAGCAACGGCCTAAAGCCGGAAGATGTTCAGGGCGGAACATTTACCCTAACAAATCCTGGAAGCTATGGCGCATTATTCGGAACTCCGATGATTAATGCTCCCCAAGCTGCTATCGGCGGGGCGTATGCAATCACAAAAAGGCCAGTCATCGTAGACGACATGATCGCGATTCGGTCCATGATGTACTTTGTTTTGACCTATGACCACCGGATCATTGACGGATTGATTGCTGGAAGGTTCTTGCAAAGCGTGAAGAAGAAAATCGAAGAGTTTTTGTTATTTGAGTAGGACTTGGGTGCGTTGGCAGGTGGTCAGCATGTAGTCTGCAAATGGTTGCCACGTTGTTTGCGGTAAGCAGAAGTTAGCGGTAACTCGCTCCTTTCGCTCCGCTCTCCGCCTTCCGCTAAAATCCACAATCCACTATCCCCAAAACACAAAACCCTACTCCCATCCCAATCCGTCCTTCCAATTAATGTCCACTCAATGGGAAGAAATCACGGGTTCGCTTCGGGAGCACGCTCAGGCGATGCACGAAGCTAGGGAAGCGGGGCTCGCCGTCTGCCGCAAAATCACACAAACCAGTTCTCGCAGTATTCGCCACGTTCATCGGCACCAATTTGATGAGGCAAGGGAACTGCTCAGTCAAGTTACAGAACTATCAAAGACTGCGCGGGAGCACCTTTCCAAGTTTGGCGAGCTGTTTTATGCGGGGTACCTCCACGATGCAGAAAAGGAAATGGTCGAAGCTGCTGCTGTGCTAGCCATCGTTCATGGAGAGCCGTATCCAACCCCCATAGACTTAGGCGTCTTGCTGGCGACCTATCTGAACGGCATGGCAGAAGCCGCGAGCGAAGTGCGCCGATTTGCGCTGGACGAAATGCGCAAGGGGCGAACTTCCGAGGCAGAGCGAATTTTGGGAATGATGGAAGAAATCTACGATGAGCTAATTACCTTCGATTTTCCGGATTCGATGACTGGCGGCCTTCGGAGAAGTTGTGATGCACTGCGAGCGGTGATTGAGCGGACTCGAAGCGACCTGACTGCGACCTCGATTCAGATTGAGCTGATTGGGGAGTTGAGGAAGGCGAGTAAGTGAGACGGAGATTTTCTCTTCAATCGCAATGAGAAGCTACATTGACTTGAGACGCTATTCACTTTTCGCTAATTTGGTGTCGTTCTTGCTAAATTCCCACTCATCAAGCAGATATTCACCACTTACAGCGAGAGACGTTGCTAGTTCTTCCTTAGTGCCTTCATCCAAATCAGCCGTGACCGGACCGTAAGCAGAATCCAACCATAAATAAATCATTGTGGTTCGTTCCAGCCTGTTGGCCTTTTGAAATTCTGTTTTCCTTATGAACCTCAAAAAATCTGCGTTTGCTAATGTTGCAAAATGTAGACAGTCGTATGAAATTGTAACCTCGCTGTTTGACGCCGCGCTTTCTACTTTCGCCGCCGTAGGTCTTTCTGAATGTACGACTCACCAGGAAAAGCAATACGACATTTAGCACCAGGCTAAGCAAAAAGACAACCTTCAATGTTTTTTTCATAGCTATTGTGATTATGCCTGGTTGTGTGTTGGGTATCCATTGTTGGACTCCCTCCACCGTCAATTAAACAATACTACGAATAACTGCAGACTTCATTGGTGGGGGAGGGCAGGGATGGGGCCAAGATACCAAAGATTTGCAGAGACCCTCACCCCTTAATCCCCTCTCCCTCCCGGCACAATCATCCGGCAAGGAAGGGGACTTTATTGTCACTCAAACGGCAGATTCTCAGGTGGTCGCGGACGATCGAACTGTTTCTTCCCAGAAATCTTCGCGCTAAGGGCTACATCAATTGCGTTTGCGATATAGATCAAAAATCCAACCGAAGTTACGCCCCAAACCATCGGATTCACTTCCGACTTTGGAGCATTTGGCGTTCCTAGTCCCACCAATGCCGCTGGAAGTCCCATCTTGAGCGCGACGCCCGCACAAGCAAGATATCCGAGCATAAAGATCAAGCCCTTTATAGTCGAACCGCGAACAATTTGCCCCAACCCCGGAAGAATGAACGACAAAATCGCTGCCGATTTTGGGTTTGCCATTATCTCGGCGTCTAATGATGGATCGTACTGATGAACTGCTGCATTCGTACGGAAAACGGAATCTGCAAATTTCTTATCGGCACTCAGATTTAATGGATCAGCAATTCGGGCGCGATCATAGTATCGTCTCGCTTCGCCAAACTTTCGCGCTTCGAGCAGTTCGTCTCCAACCGCCTCTAAAACAAGGGAAGCATTTGGGGCAGCAGCTTCTGCTTCCTTCAGCAATCGCATGGCTTCGTCGCGGTTGCCTCGCATCTGAAACACCCTGGCTTCTCTGATCAACCGGTCGGCATTGGCGATCTGCTCGGCAGTCGGCTTCTCAACTGGCTCCTGATCAGTAGGAATTTCTGCTTCAGGAACCAGCAAATCTGAATTGTTGGCAGACTTTGCCTTCATACCAAAGAGCATGGCTTCAGCAGGCTGAGCATCGGACATCAGTGGATTTGCGTTGGCTTTTGGAACGAATTGAGTTCGCAATAGCCCATTTGCCAGAACCCAATCTGGAACGATGGCTTGACTGGTTTTAAGCTGAGCGACTAGAGGGTCAAACGAAACTTTGATCGCATCATAAACATCGGCATCGCTACACGTAGTCATTTTGTTCGCGAGTTCGCGCAACTGCTCCCAAGCTTTCTCAACATCGAAGGGTACTTCCGCCATGCTAACTTATGAATCAGCGACGGATGGATCGGGCTGTTTGGTTTTCCAAAAAGTCTCCAAATCGTAGAATTGTCGCTGTTCTTCGCGCATTACGTGGAAAATCACGTCGCCGTAATCCACCAATACCCAACCTGAGTTTTCGCCTTCCACACGCAAATGGCGAAGCTTCTTCGCTTTCATTTCTTCCATTACTCGGTCGGCAATAGAAACCACATGGCGGTCGCTTGTTCCGGCGCAGATGACAAAATAATCCGCCATTGAGGTTTTGTCTCGAATGTCGAGGGTTTCTATTTCTTCTGCCTTGATATCGTCGGCGAAAGTTACAAGTAGGGCGGCTTTTTCAGTTGAGGTCAATATTTGGTTCCTTGGTAAGAGTATAACAGAAGGGGTGATTGGGTCATTGGGTGTTGGGTGATGGGTCACAAGGTTCCAAAACTTCGAAACCCAAAACCTAAAACCTAAAACCTAAAAGCTCAATGACCAAAATCACCTCGCCCCATAGAGTCCATTCTTCTTAATGAACTCCTCAACCTTCCCCGGCACATGGGCATGGATGTTCCTCTTGTCCCTGCACCGAATTCGAATGTCAGAACTTGAGATTTCCGACGATTTCATTGGAATCTGGTCAACCAACGGTTGAATTTCTGGCGCGATACGTTGCATTTCTTGATCCCAATCATGCGCAGAACGCAGCACGCACCCGATCCTTGCCATTTTCAAAATTCGAAGATAGCCTTTCCATCGCAGCAAATCTAACGCTGAATCGAGTCCGAGTAAGAGCCAATAGTCGCCTGGAACCACTTCTTTGAGCTCCGACAAAGTGTCAACTGTGTAACTAGGTCCGCGCCGACGGATTTCAATATCACTGATTGCAAATTTGGGATTGTTGGCAATGGCGAGTTGAACCATTTCGAAACGCTCTTTGGTACTAGCCCCAGGCGGCTCCCCTTTTAGCGGATTTCGAAATGCTGGCACCCAAATAACCTCATCAAGGCTGAGGTGTTCTAAAGCGGCTTCAGCAAGAGCCAAATGTCCGTTGTGCGGAGGATCGAACGTGCCGCCAAAAATGCCAATTCTCATTCGTCAACCTCGTATGAGAAAACGAAATCGCCGACAGAAACTTCGTCACCATCTTTAGCGCCCATTTTTCTAAGCTTATCAATGACTCCAATTCTTTCTAGTTTGCGGTGCAGAACGTAGAGCGAGTCTTCATTGTCGAGGTTTGTCATTGCGATGAGCTTGTCAAGCCGCTTCCCAGTGACTGCATAGCCAGTTTCAAGCTTTTCAATGTTCCAAGTGCCATCGTCAACTCTCTTGAGTTCGGGCAGAAGGGTTGGGATTTTTTGATGTTTTGTCGCCTGATGAACCAGATCGAGCATTCGGAAAATCAGGTCTTCGATGCCGTCATCCGTAGCGGCTGAAATCGGTAGTGCTTCAACGCCGATTTCCTTGAACCATTCGACAACGACTCCAACGTCGCCTGGCGTAACAGTATCCGTCTTTGTGATGCAAACAACTCTGGGACGCTTCGAGATTTCTTCCGAATACTTGGCGAGTTCAGCTTCAATTAATTGATAGTTCTCGACTGGATTCGTCCTGTCAATTGCCGACTCGGGGGAGGGCCGCTGGACGGTCGCGGAGGCGATCGATCACGACGTGCCCGCCCCGATCATC
>JANNJE010000413.1:0-5685 GCA_031405735.1 Armatimonadota bacterium
GCGATCCTTCCGCTTGGTCCCCAGGAAGGACAGCAATCGGATCCTTTATTGAATGTCAATTGTTTCAGGTTCGATCCGTCGGAATCCATTACATACAGTTCGTGATCGCCATCTCTGTCCGATGTGAATACAATCCTTCCTTCAGGTCCGAAACTTGGACGAGCGTCTCGAAACTTGCTACTTGTCAAACGAAGCGGCTCTTCAACAAAAATGGGAACTTTCGGCTCAAGATTCGCCAGATCAGTTTGTACGATTGACCCTGTCAAATATGCAATCCCGATTTCGATTAACATTTTGTCACCTAATAGTTCAGTCGAATTTTGGATAGCGTTTGGTTCGACAAACTACCAAAACACTCCTTTCGTCACTCCTGCCCAGTCGTCCGTTCGAAAG
Organism: Armatimonadota bacterium; assembly: GCA_031405735.1. Classification (GTDB taxonomy): domain Bacteria; phylum Armatimonadota; class Fimbriimonadia; order Fimbriimonadales; family Fimbriimonadaceae; genus JANNJE01. The sequence goes on from JANNJE010000413.1 coordinate 394, forward strand.
CTCGAAACTGGCAATCCACCCGCTGAAAACAAAGTCGCCATTGCAGTATCCGTCCATAAAAACCGAACGGCGATCGGGCGATCAACTTGCGGGGAGGAGACTCTGATTGTGTTTCCGTCAATCGCAGCTTCAGCGGGATAGAACCGCCGATTCTCACCTGCTATGACAAAGCCGTCTACCTTCAACCTTTCCCGTTGAAAACCATCTGGAACGTTGTTGAATGAAATCCGGATCGAATTCCCTTCAATCTTCATTGAGCGATAAGTCGGGCTTTGGTCGTCGGCTTGTTTGTATCCGTACAGCCGGGATAGCGCCAGCAAAGCCAGACGATCTCCGACTTCCCTCTTCTTCGACGGATGAATGTCGTTCACATTCGGCGTGACGTCGCTAATAACAGCCATCCCAGTAATCTTCAAGAACTTCAAAGTCATAGTTTGCGCTTCCCTAAGTTCGCAGGATGCTGTGTTATTTGAATAAGGAAAAGGAGCGATCTGTACAAAATAGAAAGGAAAATCGCCTCGCCCAAATCGCGTCCGCCAATCTTGAATCATCGAAGGAAAAGCAGTGCGATACTGCAACGCGCGAGACACATTCGACTCCCCTTGATACCAAATTGCTCCCTTAATCGCATAAGGAATCAGGGGTGCGATCATGCCATTGTAAAGAGTTGAGTGGTTTGGAATCGTATTTACGGGTCGAGGTGGAATATCGGCAGTGCCCGGTCCATAATGCCACTTCCAAGTCCCGGCCAAGGAAGAAACTGAACCATCTCCGAGTCTCATTCTAAGGGCGGTTTCGTCACCTGAAAACCCTCCCTCGCCGCCGGTGTCTTCCACTCGAACCACGATAACATTCTTGCCTTCAATCAGTGTTCCGGCGGGAACCCGATAACTTCGATTTACTGAGTAATCGTCCGTTGCTCCAACTTGGCGACCATTGACAAAAGTGATGTCGTTGTCGTCGATTGCACCCAATTCCAGTGTTGCGTTGCCTATAATTTGGGCTGCAGTAAGTTCAATTGACTTTCGGTAATAAACGACGCCGTCATACGCTTTCAAATTCGTCGTTGACCAAGCGGCGGGTTGCTCAGATTCTTGCCAAATTGCATCTGAAAACCCGGGTTGGATAAATGTCTGCCTACCAGCGTCCAATCTTGCAACAGCAGCCTTGTAGTCTCTTTCCTGCCTTTGAAATTCAGCGAGTGCCCCAGGAACCGGTTCGATTCTTCGTGCGAATTCCGGAATGGACATCAGCTTGGCTCGACTGGTCCAAAGTTCTGACTCTGTTCCTCCGACTGCGCTGACTACTAGCCCAATTGGCACTTTCAGCTTGGCTTCCAGCGCCTTTCCAAAGAAGTAAGCGGACGCGGAAACATTGTGTTTGGCTTCTGGTGTACTTTCAAGCCAATTTCCCTTGCAATTCGCCTGCGGTTCGCCCGAAAAAGCTTGACCAACGGTAAAGAATCTAAGGTTTGGGTTCGCCGGAGAATCCACTTCAGCTTTCCCACCGTCAACTTCAGTCAATCCTTGATGAGGGCCGAGCGGCCACCACATGTTGCTTTGACCGCTGCAAAGCCACACTTCACCGAGCAAAACACCATCAATCGTTTCGGAACCAGAATCTGTTGTGAATTTGATTGAATACGGACCGCCAGCTTTTCCCGTTGGCATTTTTAGCATGAACTTGCCAGTATCGCCAGCCGTTGCCGTAACTAGTTTCTTCGTCCAACTTGCAGTAACTATCACTTTGGTGCCTGGCATCGCCCATCCCCAAAGCGGAACAGATGAATTTCGCTGAAGCACCATGTTTGAGCTGATAATGCTGGGAAGAAGGATCGAAACGTTATCTTGAAAGGAGGCGGCAAAAACTAAAGCAATCATTGACTTGAGCTTATTCTATTTCCGTAGGCTAAAGTCAACCTAGATATTGCAATGGAGCGCAGAACAACTCAAGCGACAGAAACCTCTAAACGGCGCCGACAGGTCGGGAACTGACTTCCGTAACGGCATTTTTTGCGACCTCGGCGATCCTTTCAGCCGTAAATCCAAAGTGAATCAAAAGATCCTTAAGCGTTGCGCTTTCACCGAACGTGTCAAGGCCAATGTGATGAGTCGCATACTTCTGCCAACCCAGAGTCGCACCCATTTCGATTGAGATTATGGGTACTAAGGTGTTTCGGTCTTTAGGTACTACGGTAGCTTGATATTCCGGGCTTTGTTTTTCGAATAGATGGAAACTTGGAAGGCTAACCACCCTCGACCCAATTCCCTGTTCTTCGAGCAACCTTCGAGCTTCGCAAGCCAATGCGACTTCGCTACCCGTCGCAACCAATATCACTTTGAGCTCGTTTTCCGCTACCTGCAATACATATCCACCTCGCCTAGCCGGGTGGTTATCAATGTCATTTGAAGTAATGGATGGCATAGCCTGTCTCGTCAAAGCAAGCACCGACGGAGTTTCATTACTTTCCAATGCAATAGACCAACATGCCGCGGTTTCATTGCCATCTGCTGGGCGCATGAAGTTCAAGTTCGGCATCGCCCGAAGCGACATATAGTGCTCAATCGGCTGATGCGTTGGGCCGTCTTCCCCGACTCCTATGGAATCGTGAGTAAAAACAAAAACCGTTGGACACTTCATCAAAGCCGCTAGGCGAATCGAGGGCCTGCAATAGTCGCTAAAGATCAAAAAAGAGGCGCAAAACGCTTTGATTCCACCGTGCAAATTCATACCATTCGTTACCGCCGCCATCGCATGCTCGCGAATTCCGAAATAGATGTTTCTTCCGTCGGGATTGGCTGACGACATCGGAGGTGTCCCCTCGATCAGCGAATTGTTGCTCTCGGCGAGATCGGCGCTTCCACCAAGAAAAGTTGGCATAGCTTGGGCGATTTCTTGAATGCATTTCCCGCTGGCTTGGCGAGTTTGTATCGCTTCGCCAAAAACGGGCCAGTCAATGGGAATCGGAATGCCGCTCGAAATGGCACTCTTGAATTGTAAGGCCAATTCCGGAAAACTCAACCCAAATTGTGTAACTTTTTGGTTCCAATTTGACTCAAGTTCAACTCCCATTTTAGCAATCCCACCGTAGAACTCGATGGCTTCAGGTGCTCGCCAAAACTCTTCATCAACCGGGATTCCAAGTGCGATCTTTGTCAACTTAACTTCATCCACGCCTAATGGAGCCCCATGAGATTTCGAAGTTCCCGCTTTATTCGGGCTGCCAAAGCCAATCGTCGTTTTCGCGCAGATTAATGATGGCTTGTCCTTTATCACTTTTCCCCTTTTGAGAGCAGCATCAACGGCTTCTACATCCATGCCATCAATACACTGAACATGCCAGCCTAAAGCCTCGAATCGCGCACCAACGTCTTCTGAAAAGGAAAGACTCGTTGCACCATCAATTGTAATCTGGTTGTCATCGTAGAGAACGATTAACTTGCCCAGTTTCTGATGTCCTGCCAGTGATGCAGCCTCGTTCGAGACTCCTTCCATCAAGTCGCCGTCAGAACAGATCACATACGTGAAATGGTCTACGATTTCATTGTTCGGCTGGTTGAAAGTTGCAGCCAAAAACCGCTCAGCCATAGCCATTCCTACAGCCGTGGCAAAGCCTTGCCCTAGCGGGCCTGTCGCCATCTCAACGCCGGGAGTCAGCCCAATTTCAGGGTGCCCGGGCGTAATGCTTCCCAATTGGCGAAACCGTTTGATTTCATCGAGTGAAACTTCATAGCCGGTTAAGTGCAAAAGTGAATACAGAAGCATCGAGCCATGCCCTGCCGAAAGCACAAATCGGTCTCTATTGAACCAATCTGGATTCTTCGGATTGAATCGAAGATGTCGGCTCCACAAAGCATGAGCCATTGGTGCAGCACCCATAGGCATTCCGGGATGGCCGGAATTTGCCTTCTGAACAGCATCCATAGCCAGAGAGCGGATCGTATTGATGCAAAGGGCGTCGAGTTCGGGTGAAGGCACGGTAAATTGTACTCGGGACGACACGGATGACTTAGGGGTTGATCAAATGTCACTGTCGTCGCTATGGACGCTGTTGTCTCTATTGACGGTTCGGTCGTTAGGTTGGTGCTGTTGTCGCAAAGTAGTCGCTAGATTGTCTTTAATGACGCTATCATCGCTAAGTAGTCGCTAGAAAGTCGCTGTCAACTTGTCAAGCGCGCAGTGACGACTTAGCGTCAACTTGGCGACCAATTAGCCACTCTCCAATGACAACCTAGCGACCTACTCCTTATCCCAGCCCTCCCTATCATTTCCCGATATCCACCAAAAAGGTATCTTGTACCCATGTCTAAAAAGTCGCCTGCCAAAACAAAGATCAAAGTAAAGCTTTCGCATTCCAAGAGACGTGGGAAGAATCGAACACGAGATTCGAAGAAAACTGGCACCGAAGGTTAGCAGTTAGCGATTGGCGGCTGGCAGTTGGCAGTTCAAAGTTATCAGTTATCGGTTGTCAGTTATCGGTTTCCGCTCTCCCTCTCCCCCTCTCCCTACTCCGCTTTCAGCACTCAGCTCTCCCCACTCCCCATTTCCCACTCCGCTCTCCGCTCGCGGCCTTCCGCTCTCCGCTCCCAAACCCTAGCCCCTAAACCCTATACCCTGAAATTCCCCGAATTCTCCGAACTCTCCGACCCTCTCAGGTAGTCTGAACATCGTGCGGCACACCCTAGCTTTTATTCTAGCAATCACTACAGCGATGGCTTCTGCCCAGATCGGTAGTGGCACCTATAAATCCGGAACAACTACTTTTCCTTGGAGCATCAACGAGCACCATGCCCTGGTCTGGAACGGCCAGCCTTACGTTCCGTACGGCTTGAGGCTTTCAGGTTCAAAAGAGGCGATTTTGGCAGCATCTGCCCTCGGAATCACAGATGTCATTGTGGATCTCCCTGGGAATGGAATCGGATGGTCAGATGCTATTTCAACTTTAGAATCCAAGGGAATGCGTTACCTGATCGCAATAGATTCGCTCGCGCCTGCACCTTCGGGTTATAGCATCGAGCCGCAGAGCTACCGAATTGATAGAATCACTGAGAAGCGATCGGTTGACCTAACGATTCCAGGTGCGGAATCGGTCCTTGCAGTTCTTGCTTTGAGACGTGACAGTTCCGTTACTATGTCGAAGCGAATAATTCTAAAAGAGGGCCGATTGCACCTCGACATTGACGTTCATCGATTCACAAACGATGAATGCTCCATCAACTCATCTCTCAGCTCTCGTTGGCATCGGCAGGCTGCTCTTGGCGGCCTGCGTGGTGTTGATCGTCGGCTGTGCGG